>JAOQAO010000082.1 GCA_025963485.1 Bacteroidota bacterium
TATAATTGGTGAAAGCAAGTGGAAAAGTATGGATAAAGAAGGCTCCCTTCCCAAAAGGTATTTTGACAAAATTGGCATTCTCCTTTGCATCCTTTCCAAGTACTATCCGATCCCGCATCACAATGGAACCCGATTCCGATGAATCATCGACCAGATGATTGACCTTATGGCGATCGGCGTTTTCTATCTGGAAGGATAAGCTCTCATGCCTGAACCGGTATCCTTCCTTTGTCCTGATCTTTGGATCTGCAAAGTTGGTCATATATCCGGCAGAGTCCGACGGCAGCAGGTCCAAAGAATTTTGCAATTGTATCCCTAGCGTATCCTGCAGTTTTTGCGGCAGCGCATAGGCTGATATGAATATATTATTACCGGCCGTCGCAAAGGCTGCCATACGCCTGACATCGAGGTCATCGGCCTGCAACTCGTCCGTGATGATAATATAGTTTGAGCTGGTGTCAAAGTTATTTTCCTCAAAGGTATAAAAGCCCCTGTCCGGCTGGTCTATCTCCGATCCCGGGAATATATCCCTGAGCTGCCCGAATAATATATAAGCGCCATATGGCATCTTGTGGGCTGCGCCGTATGTCGGCGTCCAGCTGATCTTTTTAGGCGTGAGGTATGCGAGCACCACGAGCATCAGGAAGGTCAGGGCAAGGACAATATATGTGCGTCTGGCCTTCATCTATGCGCTGTGATTTTGTATCTGTGAATAGAAGCTCTCCAGGCTCTGCCGCGAGATGCGATAGTGCTCCTCGGTCACCTCGCTATTGCCGTACCATGCATTCTCAAAATCGTCCGTGGCAGCCAGGAAAGTATTCTTCAGCCCATCCTCCCTGAGCTCATAGTAGTAGTCCATATTGGTTTTGCCGGGCCGCCACCTGATGAGCTCGCGGTCGGTCAGCATCCTGAGCGCCTTGAGGTATTGATAGCGCACACAGAGCCTCCATTGCTTTTTGGCTGCCGCATCGGCTATCAGCTCATCCATGTTCATCTCCCGGATATTCTCCTCGCCGGTATAGGGCAGTATGATAGCCTGTGCATCGCGTAAGAGCAACCTCCTGACATCTATGCCCAGCAGATTGAGTATGATGAGCACGATAGCCCCGATCATCACCGTGTACATAATGATTTTGAGGATCACATTTTCACCCTGGGACCCAAAGACCTCATCAAAAAAATGCCAGAACCGGGACCACAGCCATGCGAAAATACCCATGCCCTCCTGCGGAGCATTATTCTCGTATATAAAATCCCTCTGTTTGCTATACTTCTGCAGAGACTCCTGGTCAAAACGCCGTTGCGAATAAACAGACGAATCTCCCTGCGCGTCCGCACCGGCGTAGCCCGCTATAAAGATGATCAGTAATATGGTCCGGAGAAAACTCCTTATAGATCGGCTCATGTGTACTGGCAGGTCAATTAGGTGAGTTTTCTTCTATGCCGATATTGTCGATCTGCTGCTGCAGGTCGAGTCCGTCTTTCTTTTCTACTAGGCTATAGTATTGCATAAACGATACGATAGTGAACACTACGGCCGTGAGGATATTCCCCAGATTGCCCACAGTCAGGGCCACTCTGTCCAGGATACTCACGTCAAAGCCCTCACGGCCACTGCTGGCAGAGATAATGGTCCGTACCATTAGAATGATTAAATAAGGTATCTTAAAAATATACCCCGAGATAATAGCCACGATCAGAGCTACGAACAGGATCAGAAATGTCCACCAAAAGTTCTCCTTGATGAGGTAGAATGAGCGTGATACGGCCTCTCCTATCCCACACATCTCCCGCATGTATATGATGGTGACAAATGCCAGGGATACCCATAGGTAAACAGCCCCTACCATGAGGCCCAGGCCAAGCAATACTATCACAGCATAGGCCGATATGGAGCCCAGGGCTGCCATCACCAGAAATAACAACCCCAATATGACTATCAGGGCAACAAAAACCAGGAAGTAATAACCCAGTAGCCTCCCCAGGTTTTCCTTCACGCCATCGAAAATATCCGATGATTCTATTTCTCCGGTTTCAGACTGTTCTACTTTGAGGAATGTACTAATAAAAATGAGGGACAGTAACGCATTGCCGAATATGAGCAATAAACCTCCGATAACAGACCCGCCGCCGATCTTCCCCCAGTTCACGAAATTGCTCCCACGCGTAAAATCAAAAGGGGATGAAACGCTCGCCGACTGAAGGAAAGAGCCGATAATATATAAAGGCACTACCAGGACGAGGATCACGTAGCCGATCTGCCTGAGGTACTTCTTCAGGAAGACCACGGAATCATTGATCACGTCCGAAAAAGTGCGCACCTTAAGCAGGTGAAACTTCTCTTCCATTTTTTTTGTTTTTGAGTTGTATCGGATAAATAATGAAATACCAGATGATAAAAGAAAATGAAACCCCTATGATAATAAGGTGCGCAAAGGATGGCATTTTATTGTACAGGCGCGTCACAAAACTTTCTATGAGAGCCGCCGTGATAAACACGGGTACCAGGCCGACGATGATCTTCAGGCTCCTTTTGCCGGCTTCCATGAGCGAGTCGAGCCGGGAGAAGGTGCCCGGAAAAAGGATACTATTGCCCAATACGATCCCTGCACCGCCTGCTATGACCAGTGCCGAGAGCTCCAGCGCACCATGCAGGTAGATGGCCATGACCGACGTGAGGAAAAGATGGCGCTCGTAGAAAAAGTACTGGAAACTGCCCAGCATCACGCCATTCTGAAAGAGTTCAAATACACTTCCTATCGAGAAGAATATTCCTTCCACATAGGTTTTGAATGACACTAGTATATTATTGGACGAGATGGCCAGAAACATCCCTGTCCGGTGCATCGAATCATAGACCGCCATCGGATCACCATTATGGATATTTTCGAGTGTCACATTCACATAGCTGTCGCCGAGTATAAGCCTCACGAAATCCTCGTCATAAGCGCTTGATATCACTCCTATAGCTATCGAGACCACAAAGAAAGCGAGCGCATAAAATATCTGCCGATGGCTGCGACCTACAGCATATGGCACTTCATACTTCCAGAATGTCCAGAAGCGGCTGCTCTTCTCATGCTTATTCTTGTATATAGCGCGGTGAAAATGGCCTGTCAGCTCGTTGAGGTATTTTGTCGTATTGCTCTTAGGGTAAAAAGTGCGCGCGTACGAGAGGTCATCCTGAAGGCTCATATATAGGTCTGACATCTCATCCGGAGAAAGGGCGCCTTTATTTTTGATGATCCCGTCAAACCGCTCCCACTTCTCTGCATTCTGTTTTATAAATGCTATTTCTCTCAAGGTTTTCTTTATTTTCGTTACTAATGTAAGATTAAGATTCAATAATTTATGAAAAACGGCGATGAGCGACAATTCCTTTAGCATCAGCACTTCCCATAATGTAGATATCAACTATGAGATAGCAGGGATCGGCATGCGCCTTCTGGC
>JAOQAO010000111.1 GCA_025963485.1 Bacteroidota bacterium
CGGATGAACGCGAGCCATATACTATAGTCATACCTCCACCTAACGTGACGGGAGTACTGCACATGGGTCACATGCTAAATAACACCATTCAGGATATACTCATCCGCAAGGCACGTATGCAGGGCAAGAATGCCTGCTGGGTGCCGGGTACTGACCATGCCTCTATCGCTACAGAGGCTAAGGTCGTGGCCATGCTCAAAGAACAAGGGATAGACAAGAAAAGCATTACACGCGAAAAGTTTCTCGAGTATGCCTGGGAATGGAAAGAAAAATACGGTGGCATCATACTCAAGCAACTCGAAAAACTCGGGGCCTCTTGTGACTGGCAGCGTACGCGGTTCACTATGGAGGATGACCTGAGCGAAGCCGTTATCGATGTATTCATAGATTTGCATAAGAAAGGCCAGATATATCGTGGCGTGCGCATGGTAAACTGGGACCCGCAGGGACTCACGGCTATCAGTGACGAAGAGGTAATACATAAAGAAGTTAACTCCAAACTGTACTATATCAAATACAAAATAGAAGGTACGGCTGATGAATGGATCACTATAGCCACTACACGTCCGGAGACCATTCTCGGTGATACGGCAGTGTGTGTACATCCTGGTGATGAGCGATACAAACACCTGGCTGGCAAACATGTCATCATCCCTATGGTGAACCGCTCCGTGCCAGTAATATTTGATGACTATATCGATATTGAATTTGGTACCGGTGCCCTGAAGGTGACGCCTGCACATGACATCAATGACTACAATCTTGGTGTCAAGCATAATCTCGAGGTGATCGACACATTGACACCCGATGGCAAAATGAGCCCGGCTGCAGGTTTCTACATCGGCGAGGACCGTTTTACGGTGCGCAAGAAGATCGTGGAGGACCTCAATGCCATGGGCCAGATAGTCAAGGTAGATGAGATCAAAAATAAAGTAGGCACCTCAGAACGTACGGGCGCTGTGATCGAACCTAAGCTCTCCATGCAGTGGTTCCTCAAAATGGACCAGGTATCAAAGCCCGCGCTGGAGAATGTCCTCAATGGCAATATAAAACTGATACCGGATAAGTTTATCAATACCTACAAACACTGGATGGAGAATGTCCATGACTGGTGTATCTCCCGCCAGCTCTGGTGGGGTCAGCGCATACCGGCGTGGTATGATACGAAAGGGAATACGGTAGTCTGTAAAACTAAAGAGGAAGCTGTCGCCTTGCTCAAAACGGAGAATGTCAGTCAGGATGAGGATGTACTCGATACATGGTTCTCATCGTGGCTGTGGCCTATCTCGGTTTTTGATGGATTCAAAAATCCGGATGGCAAGGATATCAATTACTACTACCCTACCAATGACCTCGTGACCGCTCCTGAGATACTTTTCTTCTGGGTGGCGCGGATGATCATAGCGGGCTACGAATACAGGGGCGATAAACCATTCACCAATGTATACCTCACAGGTATCGTCCGCGATAAGTTGGGCCGTAAGATGAGTAAGTCTCTGGGCAACTCTCCCGATCCACTCGACCTGATAGCGAAGTATGGTGCCGATGGCGTACGCGCAGGTATGCTCTACTCCTCTCCTGCCGGCAATGACCTGCTTTTTGATGAGGGACTGTGCGAGCAGGGACGCAATTTCACCAATAAGATATGGAATGCATTCCGCCTGGTAAAAGGATGGGAGATCAAAGAAGGTAGCGATGCTGGCAATCAAATAGCGATAGACTGGTTTGATGCGAAGTGCAATAAGGTCATGGAGCTGCTGGATGACCACTATAGCAAGTACCGCATCAGCGATGCGCTCATGACTGTATATAAGCTGATATGGGATGACTTCTGCTCCTGGTACCTGGAGATGATCAAGCCGGAATTCATAGATGGCAAGGGGCAGCCTATCGACCGGGCGACATATGAGGCTACTATCGTCTTCTTCGAAAGGCTCATGAAAATACTGCACCCCATTATGCCATTCATAAGCGAGGAGATATACCAACTGCTGGGTGAGCGCGCTGAGAAGGACAGTATCTGCGTATCTTCGTATCCCCAATCGACTATACCTGATGATAAACTGCTCGCAGAGGCTGATCTCGCTATAGAAGTGATCGCTGCTATACGCGAGATCAGAGGCAAGGCGCAAAAGAAAAACCATGAGACAGTAGATGTCCTATGGTCGGGCAAGGGAGATATCTCAATAGACAGATTCACCGGCAAGATCATCAAGCTATGTAAAATAGCACAATGGACGCCGACCTCGGACGATGTCAAAGACGCCCGTACGTCAGTGATCAAAGATTATAAGTTTTTCGTCCAGACGGGTGAGGTCAATGACCCGGCTGCCGAGCGGGAGAAACTCCTGAAAGAACTTGACTATGCCAAGGGCTTCCTGGCCTCTATCGAGAAAAAACTCAGCAATGAAAAGTTTGTAGCGAATGCTCCTGCCCAGGTTCTCGAAACTGAGAATAAAAAGAAGGAAGATGCGCTTAAAAAGATCGTGATGATCGAACAGACTTTGGCTAGCCAGGTGGTTTAAATCTCAGTGATGAAAAGGTGCTTTCGGCGGGTATTTATTTTGGAAACTCAAAAAAGATATTGAGTCGGCACATTCAATCAAAACGCCATCAGAAGGTAAACTCGGAAGTCCAATTGTTAAAAAACGGACTATCACTTAAACATAAGTGCCATTCAATCTATTTTAACGTTAAGTTAAGAAATTGATATAAATTCGTCTAAATCAAACTTAGGAGGGCAGGCATGTGCCCAGATTCCCCCTGTGGCTCCTGATATTACTAACCAAACCCAACCCACATGAACGGAAGCTCTACTTATAGCCGCGGCACAGCGCAGCGCAAACAAATGCACTATTCTCCCAATCTCCTCAGCACTGTCAATAACGCAATAGACAATGCACTGGTCACCACCATAGAATACGACTCAAAAGACAAAGGAGTGACGACAAGGGAGATCGAACCGATGGCAGTAGTATACAAAGACCGGAAACGCAATCTTGTAGCATGGTGCCGCCTCAGAAATGACTACAGGTCATTCCGCCTGGACCGCCTCAATATGATCAAGGTCAAACAGGAGGAATTTGTACGCAGAAATGACTTCAAACTGGAAGATTTCCAGGATGCCGGATCAGTAGGATACCAGGAGGACCTCGAAGAAGAAGATTAAGTTTTTTGTTTTAGTTGATCAATTAGGAAATCCCGGGCCTCGTTTCGGGATTTTTTGTTTTCATAACCCAGAGCTGAAAGCAGAAAAATATTACGGTAGCTACATTGATAAAGGTAGGTTTCAGAAAACCGCCGACCGGTGCGGGCAGAATGCTGAACAATCCAAGGCAGAGTCCCTGCAGGACAAGCAGATTAATAAATTTCAACCACTTAGGAAAATGATTGGGTGTGAAAGCAAGCATATAGATATATAAACTCGTACCAATCACTAAGCCGACAGCGGATACATAAGACATGATCTTCAGCTGAGCAATACAAGCATCATAGAGCGCCATATCTCCGGCATGCCATGCCGCTCCTGCAAAATAATAGCCTGCGTGAAACGCACCACCGAATATCATATAGGAAGACAAACTGGTGAACATAATCAGAGCGAGCCGGGGATGAGGATGAGCCATCATCTGCTTCATATACCAGAAACCAAAACAGATAAAGAAAGAGCATATCCAACCCATGAGCGTCCCTATCTGTATCCGCCACATAGATACCTGCGACAACAAGCTAAAACTGGAAAGGTCTCCCTCCCACCCTGCCCGTGGCACTCCGAGTAGAATCATATCACTGATGGCCATTCCTATGGCCGCGCCTATCCCGATATAAGCAGAGATGGGATTGGGTTTGGTCGGATCGGGCATTATGTATGCTTTGTCAGTAAAATACAAAGTATAAGCCAAAGATGAAGTCCTCATGATAATTCTGACACAACGAACTATTTATGGATAATTTCGCCAATCTTGTTTCTCAGTTTGGGCAGCAGGTCCTTTTCTAACCATGGATTGTATTTAAACCAGGCCTGATTGCGTGGAGATGGATGAGGCATGGGGATATAGGCAAGCAGGTATTCACCAAATGCCAGGACGGTATCTGTCAATGTATCCTTTATATTTTCTTTCAGATAATACCGCTGTGCATATTGCCCGACAAGAAGTGTGAGTGTGATCTGTGGCATTTTCTTCATGAGTAGAGTGTGCCATTTAGGAGCGCACTCAGGACGTGGAGGAGCATCGCCACTGCCACTCCGGCCGGGATAGCAGAAACCCATCGGCATTAGGGCAAATATCTTGGGGTCATAAAATTGCTCTTTGGTAACACCAAGCCAAAGTCGTAAACGATCGCCGCTCGGATCATTCCAAGGTATACCGCTGTCGTGGGCTTTCTGTCCGGGGGCCTGGCCTATGATAAGTATTTTAGATGAGGAACTCGCCTGAATAATAGGCTTGGGGCCTTTGGGCAGATAGGCACTGCAAATGGTGCATTGCCGTATTTCGGTGAGAAGTTTCATGCACTTCTTTTTTATTCAGACGCATTACCCGTTAAAATTTTACGGATTCATGTCCTTTGACTCATGAGATCAATTATCCCAGGCCCGGCAAACTAAATCCAGAAAGACTCCATCCGCCATATTCCGAAACAAAATGCAGATGACAATCTCCATTAACCTCCGTAACGCCGCCATCATTCCAGTATTGAATATATGAGGCAGTCGCCTTGACATAACCTTTGAATTCATCCATGTCAAAAGTGACTATTGTAATATCAAGTTCCTTTATTTCAAACCTGGCAACTACTTCCTGAAAGGTAAATATAATCTGAGAAATGCCTGATCCGTCATATTCCTTCCCTTGAAATACTACAGTTTTAGTCATCTCATACTTTGCGCAGTCTTCACTCCATTTCTTATTAAATACCCTGTTCAAAAAATCTTTGCTATGACGACGTAAATCGTAATCGTGGTTGGGATGAAATTCTTCATATGTAAAGCAATGTCGCATGCCTTCCATGCGTATATTGTAAAACTCTTCTTCTAATAACTCTTCTGTTATAAATATGTATTTTATCTCATCTGTATATTCACAGATAAAATCAACCCTAATATCCTTGGTGAATAATAATTCCAGTAGTTTACCCAACTCATCAGAAATTTCATCAGAAGCTATCTCGTTTATCTTTTTGATCGGAGGATTATCAACGAAATCTATGACTTTAATTTTCCCTGCGTCCTTACATACTTTCTCATAGTTGTATATGTAATTCAACCATTGGTTTTGTATGTCAGCTGGTAATTGGGATGTATCTGAGGAATGTAGCATGCCATGCTCCAATTCGAGCTTCAATTTCAGCAACTCATTCTCAGCCTTCAATTCATCTTCAGGTGTGATATTATCTTCCATAGTATTATGGATAAACATGTTTTAAATCCCCTCTAGCCCTTGCCCCGCAGCCAGTAATTCGGCAATATCGAATACCTTGACAGTGGCCTGAAGGTTTTTACCCTTGACACCATCAGTGAGCATGGTATTGCAGAAAGGGCAAGCGGAAGCAACAATATCGGGAGAAACGTCTACCGCTTCATTGATGCGTGCATCGTTGATACGAATGAAGCCTTTTTCTTCTTCCTTGAACATCTGCGCGCCACCGGCTCCGCAACAGAGGCCCTTGGTCTTACAGCTTTTCATTTCTACCAGTTCGGCGTCGAGGAGTTCGAGTACCTTACGCGGAGCTTCGTATATTTCATTGGCCCTGCCGAGATAGCAGGAGTCATGGTACGTGATCCGTTTGCCTTTGAAGCTATTAGCATCAGTGAGTTTTATTTTACCCTGATCGATAAGCTCCTGCAGGTATTGCGCGTGATGCCTCACTCTGTATTTACCTCCGAGTGCAGGATATTCATTCTTCAGGATATTGAAGCAGTGCGGACAAGTCGTGACGATCTCCTGCACACCATATCCGTTCATCACTTCGATATTCTGCATCGCGAGCATCTGGTAGACGAACTCATTGCCTGCGCGCTTGGCCGGATCGCCAGTGCAGCTTTCCTCCGTACCGAGTACGGCATACTTGATGCCGAGGTGATTTAGTATTTTGACAAACGACCTCGTGATCTTCTGCGCCCTCTGGTCAAAGCTGCCGGAGCATCCTACCCAAAACAACACATCGGGCTTTTGTCCTGATGCGGCCATTTCGGCCATAGTCGGTACTTTAATTTCCATTGTATCTAGTCTTTCGTATTATTTATTCTTTTTCCCAGTTGAGCCTATCCTGTGGCGAGAACTGCCATGGTGCACCGTTATTCTCCAGGTTGGCAAACATGCCATTCCATTCATTAGGAGAGTTTGAATCCTCCATGATGAGGCTTCTGCGCAGTTGCATGATGATATCGAGTGGAGAGATATTGACCGGGCACTCCTCCACGCAGGCGTTGCAGGTAGTACATGCACGAAGCTCCTCTACGCTGATGTAGCCATTCTCGATGAGGGTCTTTCCGTCATCCTGCCAAACACCCTTATTGGCATCCATGATACTTCCTACCTCCTCCATCCTGTCACGCACGTCCATCATGATCTTGCGGGGAGACAGTAGTTTACCGGTCAGGTTGGCGGGGCACTGAGCAGTGCATCTACCGCACTCTGTACAGGTATATGCATCAAGCAGGTTTTTCCAACTGAGGTCAAAAATATCTTTGGCACCAAATTTAGTCGGCGCGTCGGCTGCTATAGGCTCTACCGCTGCATTAGGATCCAGCATGAGCTTCACTTCCCGGGTCACTTCGGGCATATTGGGGAGGTAGCCCTTAGGAGTCAGGCGCGAGAAATAGGTATTGAAGAAAGCAAGGATAATATGCAAGTGCTTGGAATAGGCCAGATACATAAGGAAGGCCATCACCCCGGCGAGGTGGCCCCACCAGCCTATTTTCTCAAATACCTCTATCAAGCCCTCATTCAGCCCTTCCCAGTTTTGCCCCAGCATACCACTTAGCCAGAACCCATACTTACCATGAGCAGCAGCCATGTCGAAGCTATTCATGATAAATATGTTTGTGATCAGGAACATCTCCAGTACGAGAATGATATGCGCATCCAGGTTGGGCCAGCCCTTCAGTTCAGGCATATTGAAACGAGGTAATTTCAGCAGATCCCTTCTCCATAAGAAAGCAACAGTCACAATAAATGTCAGCAAAGACAACACTTCGATCATATTGATAGCAAATACGTATAGCCCTCTGAGTGCCGGGATATGCTCCCAGGCATTATAAATGATGCGGTGCGTACCGAATATACCATCGATGAATATCTCTATCAGCTCTATCTGAGTAATAACAAATGAAACGTAGATGACAAGGTGTAGTAAAGCGGCAATGGGACGTTTGAACATCTTTTTCTGGCCCAGGGCTATGAGCAAAACAGTTTTGAGCCTTTCTCCGGGCTGGTCTGTGAGGTCTTCTTTGCGACCGAGCTTGATATTGCGATAGACGAAGCGAAATCCCCTGAAAGCAATATAAGAGCAGCCCCCGACAAAAAGTATAAAACAAATGGATTGAACAATAGTACTCATATGAATTATTTAAACCTGTCGCAAACCTCTGGTCAATGCGTAGGCAAGGGCTAAAATACACTTTCTGCAATTGTTTCAAAACATGTATAATAGACAAATCAATGTGCGTAAATAGGGTTAGTACCAACAGCAAAAAAGAAGCTATCTTTAGATAAATTTTTACTACATGAAAAAAGTTTTGGGCATATTCGTAGTTATCCTGCTGGTCGTATTGGGCGGATACATTCTGTGGACACAGTATACCTATAGCGATGGCAATCGCGCGGGTGTGCTGATCAAATTCTCACATAAAGGAAATATCTTCAAAACATACGAAGGCGAGATCTATACATCCGGCGTCAATCAGGATGCGACCATGGGGCTGGCAAACAATAAGTGGGAGTTTTCCGTAAAAGATAAGGACGTGGCTGAAAAGCTTTCTCATCTCGAAGGGAAAAGCGTCAGCCTGCATTACAAAGAGATCAAACACGCTTTCGCCTGGCAGGGCGAAACCAACTACTTTGTAGATAATGCGGAGGAGGTAATTAATGGTGCACCTGCACCGCAAAAATAAAATCAGGGAAGCAATTCTGCTACATGGGAAAAGCTATACTTCTTTTTTTCGTTCTCTATACAGGGGTATGCGTATCCCAGATATCAAATATCACTCAGACCATACGGGGCAATATTACCGATAGGGAAAGCAACGCACCTCTATATGGAGTGAATGTCGCGATCTATGTGGGAGACAAGCTGATCGGAGGGACATCTACCGATGAGCATGGATACTTCCGGATAGAGAATGTACCCGTGGGCCGTGTCAATGTATCTGCCAGCTACCTTGGCTATAATAAAGTAACACTGCCTAATACTCCCCTCACAGCGGGCAAGGAGGTGGTACTGAATATCCCAATGGACCCTACCGTCTCCGAGATGAAGGAGGTCCAGGTCTCCGGTGGCAAAAAGAAAGGGGAGACAATCAACGATATGGCGCAGATAAGCGCACATGCCTTTACTATCGAAGAAGCTTCGCGGTATGCGGGTAGCAGGGATGATCCGGCACGTATGGCCTCAAATTTCGCTGGTGTATCGGGAACGGATGACTCAAGGAATGACATAGTCGTGCGTGGCAACTCTCCGCTCGGAGTACTGTGGAAAGTAGAAAATGTCGACATCCCCAATCCGTCCCATTTCGCCATCGCGGGAACCACCGGTGGTTCATTGAATATCCTCAATAATAAAGCCCTCGCCAATTCAGATTTCCTCACGGGAGCATTTCCGGCAGAGTATGGCAATGCACTGTCAGCTGTATTTGATGTAAAGCTGAAAAACGGCAATGATGAAAAGCATGAAGCGTCAATACAGTGGGGACTATTCGGACTGGACGTATCGGCGGAAGGGCCTATCAGCAAAAAGAAGAAATCTTCTTATCTCGTCACCTACCGCTACTCTACGCTGGACCTGCTGGTCAAAATGGGCGTAGACATAGGCACTACAGCTACTCCACACTACCAGGACCTGAACTTTAAACTGAATTTCCCTACGAAGAGGGGCACTGTTTCTATTTTCGGATTAGGAGGATATAGCACGATCAAATTTATCACCAGCACAGATATAAGGCCAGCCGGGCAAGATATATATGCGACTAATAATACGGATGAGTATTTCCGTTCAGGACTTGGTGTATTGGGAGTAAGCTATACACGCCCGATCAGTGATAAATGTTACTCCAAGATCACGATAGCTGCATCAGGCACGGTGATCGGTGACCACTACAACAGGGTCACACGGCATATAGATTCAGCGACAGGCAATTTTGCCGTGGATGGCATGTACCGCCAGATGGGATACCAGTTTATCGAGTCCAAATTCAGCGGAAATTTCTATCGCAACTATAAGCTCAATACAAAGCATTCTATCCGCTTTGGCATGAACTCGGAGATGCGGGTATTCAATTATGTTGATAGCAACCTGAATGAACAAACCTATCAATGGGAACATCGCCTCCAATATAAGGGCGTCCATTTCCTATTCCTCCCGTATGTACAGTGGAAGTTTAATGTAAGTAAAAAGGTGACCGTCACTGCGGGATTGCATGGACAGGTATTCACGCTGAATGGGTCGTGGAGCGTGGAACCGAGGGCTTCCGTCAAATACCAGTTCAAACAAAATCAATCGGTGGCATTTGGTGCAGGCCTGCATAGCCAGACGCAGCCGTTCTATGTTTACTTCCAGCGCGATAATTTCACAGACCAGAGCGATACCAGGCTGCGCAATTCAAAACTTGGCTTCACGCGGTCCATCCATGTCATCGGTAGCTATGATATATTCTTCAAAAAAGATGTACGGATCAAAGTGGAAGGATACTTCCAGTATATCTTTGACCTGCCGGTGGATACTTTTGCCAGCTCCTATTCTATCATCAATGAAGGTACCGGCTTTGACCGCTTCTTCCCCGGCAAGCTGGTCAATAAAGGCATAGGGCGCAATATGGGTATAGAGCTTACGGTAGAGAAGTTCTTCACGCATAATTGGTTTATCATGTTCTCCGGATCATTGTATGATGCGCGCTACCGCGCCAGCGACGGTATGTGGTATAACTCGGACTTCAACGGTCACTATGTGACGAACCTGCTCGGTACAAAGGAATTCAAATGGGGCAAGAAGCGCCTGAACACAATAGGCATCGGCGGTAAGCTCACCTTTGGCGGCGGGCAGAGATATACGCCATATGACCTCGCGAAATCAAGTGCAGAAGGGCAGGCTGTGGTGCAGGATAAGGAGCGGAACAAATATGAATTCAAGCCATACTTCAGGCTGGACATCAAGCTCAATTATTCATGGAACAGCAAGAAGCACCTGACACAGGAATTGGGAATAGACCTGGTGAATGTGACAGGTCAAAAGAATATACTCCGCCTCCAATATGTCAGCGCTTCAACCCAGCCACAGGTCGTGTACCAGTTGGGGTTCCTGCCGCTGTTCTACTATAGGGTAGATTTTGGTTTTGGGAATAAGAAATAGTCTGAACTTTGATTTGTATGATTATTGTGATTGTTGTGATTGTTTTGATTTAGTGCAACAATGAATACTCTCCCATCCATCAGTCAGCAAGATATAAAGGCAGCAAGTGAACAGCCGGACGAGCTCATATACCTGCTGATCAAACGATATAATGACGTCATCGTGGCTAGTGGCTCACGGGAGATCATGGCACATTTCACGATGGAGCAAAACATACTCTGGGCTTTCAATGCACTGGATGGGCAGGTGTGCAATGGAGGCTTCATCCAGCTCATAGAGAATAAGTATGGCGGATATATTTTTTACACACCGCTCAGTGATCTTCTCCGCGAGTGGGGACTAGTGCATACTGCCGATATCATAGACCGGGCGCGCCTGATATACGAA
>JAOQAO010000211.1 GCA_025963485.1 Bacteroidota bacterium
GCTGAATCCTATTCCTATGATTGCTATTTCGAGGGCTTTGTCTTTCTGAGGCATTTCTGTTAAGATCTTGACTGTTAAAATTTAAGAGCACCGAAGATAAGCACTAATTGAATTCCATGGGACAACATTTACACTTTCTCGGTCAATGATTAAAAAAACGTGGCAGGAGGAATTGATCGTTTGTATCATTAATGCAATCATAAAAACCACCTAATTCATAGTCCAATCATCATAATCACATAAATCATACAAATCACTGTCCTATTTGTTGATAAAATCATTGCAGAATCGCTCACGTATCTTATTTTTGTTTCCCGTTATCGATAGCGGACCTTTGACATTGTCTCAAGTCTCATGTCTAAAATCTTAAGTCTCAAGAATGGAAGCTTCGCAAGCCAATTATATCCCGGTCATAATACAAGCTGTCTTTGCAGCAGGCTTCGTAGCCACTATGCTCGGCCTTTCGCATATCACTGGTCCGCGCCGCAAGTCTGCGATCAAGGACGAGAATTTCGAATGCGGTATCAAATCATATGGCAATGCCCGTATTCCTTTTTCGGTCAAATACTTTCTCGTAGCCATCCTTTTCGTCCTTTTCGACGTGGAAGTCATTTTCCTCTACCCCTGGGCGGTCAATTTCCGCGCATTGGGCATTATTGGTTTGTATAAGATGTTCCTGTTTATGGGCTTGCTGCTCATAGGCTTCTTTTATATCATGAAAAAAGGCGCCCTCGACTGGGAGTAAGACTTAGGTACGGTTTTTCGTCTAAAGAGAAGAAACCAGGCGGGAACTAAACATAAAATATTAATATCCTCAGTTGCAGACTGAAGGTTCTTCCCTCTCCTTGGGAGAGGGAAGATGCCGAAGGCAGATGGGTGAGGTTGAATTTGAAAATCATGGCAGAAGTAATCAATAGCAATAGCAGCGATGTAAAGATCCTCCCTCAGGGCCCTCCGGGCATCGAGGGGCCGGGATTTTTTGCGACCAGCCTCGATCAGGTAGTCGGCCTCGCACGTTCCAAGTCTCTCTGGCCTCTTCCGTTTGCGACCTCATGCTGCGGTATCGAGTTCATGGCGACCATGGCATCGACTTATGACCTCGCCCGTTTCGGATCTGAGCGTCCCAGCTTTTCACCGCGTCAGGCAGATATGCTCATGGTCATGGGCACCGTAGCCAAAAAGCTCGGCCCCGTCCTCCGTCAGGTATACGAGCAGATGGCAGAACCGCGTTGGGTGATCTCCGTAGGAGCATGCGCTTGTTCAGGTGGTATCTTCGATACTTACTCTGTACTGCAGGGCATCGACAAGATCATTCCTGTCGACGTATATGTGCCTGGCTGCCCTCCACGCCCCGAGCAGATTATAGACGGCATCATGAAGCTCCAGGAACTGGTCAAGAACGAACCCATGCGCCGCCGCAATAGCCCCGAGTACAAAACGCTCCTTGCTACATATGGCATCACAGTGAATTGATTTACCGGCACCGGAAACTAACAACCAACAACTAATACAGTGGCTCTGACCAAAGAAGAATTACTCGAAAAAATAACTGCCAGATATGGTGAGTCGATCCGTATGGACGAAGACTCGCTCGATCTCCCGGCAGTGATCATAGATAGCAACAAAGCGCACGACCTCATTAAGTTCCTCCGCGACGAACCGTCATTGAGTTTCAACTTTATGACGGACCTCTGCGGTGCACACTTCCCTGATAATGCTCCCGAGGCACAGTTTGCCCTGATCTATCACTTGCACAACTGGCTCGACAATGTCCGCATCCGCATCAAGGCTTTCCTCAATGCTGAGAATCCATCTATAGATACTATGTGCGACCTCTATCTCGCAGCCAACTGGATGGAGCGTGAGACTTATGATTTCTACGGCATAGATTTCAAAGGCCACCCCGATCTCCGGCGCATCCTCAATATGGATGAGATGGAATCTTTCCCTATGCGCAAAGAGTTTCCGCTCGAAGATCAGGGCCGCACTGACAAAGACGATAGATACTTTGGCAGGGAGCCGCAGACCAATAATGTACCCAACAACGAACTAAGATGAGCCAGCCACTGACCAAACGAATAGAAGACCGCTACAACGAGGAGATCCGCGTTCGCGAAAACGAGGACGGCAGCGAGCTCTCCATCCTTAATCTCGGCCCTACACACCCCGCCACGCACGGCATCTTTCAGAATGTCCTGCTCATGGACGGCGAGCGTATTGTGGATGCCGAGCAGACCATAGGTTATATCCACCGCGCATTTGAGAAAATAGCAGAGAACCGCCCATTCTACCAGATCACACCGCTCACAGATCGTATGAACTACTGTTCATCTCCGATCAATAATATGGGCTGGTGGCTGACTGTAGAGAAATTACTTGGCATCGAGATACCTAAGCGTGTCCAGTACATGCGCGTCATTGTTATGGAGCTTGCCCGCATAGGCGACCACCTGATCTGCAACTCGATCCTCGGCGTGGACTCCGGAGCTTTCACTGGCTTCCTCCACATTTTTACATACCGTGAGCACATCTATGAGATATTTGAGGAAATATGCGGCGCACGCCTTACTACCAATATGGGCCGTATGGGCGGCTTCGAGCGCGACTGGAGCGATGCCACATGGGCCAAGCTCAATAAATTTATGAAGGATTTCCCCGCAGCATGGGAGGAGTTCGACGCACTGCTTACGCGCAACACGATCTTCATGCACCGTTGTATCAACGTGGGTCCCATCAGCGCAGAGAAGGCTATTACTTATGGTTTCACGGGACCGAATCTCAGGGCAGCAGGCGTTGACTACGACATCAGGACGGCTACTCCTTATTCCAGCTACGAAGATTTCGAATTTGATATACCTGTTGGCAAAACGGGCGATACCTATGACCGCTATATGGTTCGCCAGCAAGAGGTGAGGGAGTCATTGAAGATTATCCGCCAGGCTTTGGACAAAATGCCAAAAGAAGGAGGTTATCACGCAGACGTACCCGACTATTATCTCCCTCCTAAGCAGGAAGTATATACCAATATGGAAGCGCTCATCTATCATTTCAAAATAGTGATGGGCGAGATACCGGTTCCTAAAGGTGAAGTATATAGCTGCGTAGAAGGCGGCAATGGTGAGCTGGGATTCTATCTCATCAGTGATGGAAGCCGTGTGCCATACAGGCTGCACTTCCGCAGGCCTTGTTTTATCTACTATCAGGCATTTACGGAAATGGTAAAAGGCTGTTATCTCTCCGACGCGATCCTGATCCTCAGCTCGCTCAATGTGATAGCAGGAGAAATAGACGCATAAAAGTGAATTTATGTCATCTAACAAAACAGAGCTTGAAGTTTTTATAGCGAAAGTTGAGGAGGGCCTTAAACAATTGAAAAAGGGCGAGACGACAAGCCATACTGAGGTAAAGAAGATGGTTGAAAAGTTGAAACAAAAATTGTAGTTAATTAGAAATCGAGACAATGGCATTGGCAGAAGCAGGACCGGAACAAATAGTATTCAGCGAACCGCTGATGAAACGCATCGAAGTGTTGAAGTCGCATTTTCCTGACGGAAAAAAGAAATCGGCGCTCCTCACTGTGCTTCACGAAGTGCAGGACGAGCACGAGGATTGGCTCAGCGTACCTGTCATGGACAAGGTGGCTGAAGTCCTTGGTATCCTTCCTATAGAAGTATATGAGGTGGTGACCTTTTACTCTATGTACAATCAGAAACCAGTCGGCAAATATGTATTTGAGTTCTGCCGTACCTCATGCTGTGTCACCCGCGGCGTAGAGGACCTGATGGACTATACCTGCCAGAAACTCGGTGTCGGTATGAATGAGATCACAGCAGATGGGATGTTTCAGGTCAAGGGTGTAGAGTGCCTCGGTGCATGTGGCTATGCGCCTATGATGCAGCTCGGCGATTTCTATCACGAGTTTCTTAGCAAGGAAAAAGTAGACACGCTGATCGATGACTGCCGCGCAGGCAAAGTAGAAAAGCTGAGCAAAGTATAATTAATACTATGCCCACAAAAGGCCTATTAATGAAATCCAACCGGCCTTTGATATTTGGGTGGATATTAGTGATCCTGGCACTATCGCCCATATTGTGGTCCGGGTTGTATTCTGATGATCTTACCAATTTTCTTGTCCAAAAATCCGATCGTGATCAGTCCCTGGGTCATGTTTGGCATTATATTCAGATCAATCTTACTCATGGGCAGCTTACCGGGCGCTTTACCCCCGGCACTTATTTCTTTATGTGCTTCTATTATTGGCTAAGTGCCAGTGTCCTGGGCTACAAGATTTTACTTTTTTCGCTCAGTCTCTTTGCTGTTTTTTGTTTTACCCGTCTGCTTATATCATTAGGGTTTAGGTCATGGGTCCCGGTTGCATTGTTGCTATACTGTGGAATGGTTCAATTTTACATCAATTTTCATGACCCCTTTACATCCCTTCATGGCATGTATCCGACTATTTTTATTCTGATCATTGGCTCGGTTTTGTGTTTCAATGATTTTCTAACATCCCGGCGATTAGCCCCTCTTATTGCCTCCATTTTTTTGACTATGCTTTGTCTTTTCTATTCGGAGTCGGGTGTGATAGTATATATGCTCATTTTTGTACTGCTGCTAATGGACAATACCAGGAACCTGCTATCCAAAGCCCTTCTTTGCCTTCCTTACATAGTTGTTTTATTATTCTATTTGGTGGTTTACATGTATGTACGGTCCCATTCTGTCATGCAATACTCGGGCGTCAGCGTAAATTTCAAGACCGCAGATTTTCTTAATACGCTTCATATACAACTATATGCCACGCGGCCCCTGGCTGGGTTTTTCGACATGCTACACCGTAAAAAGATCATATGGGATCAACTTTCTATTTTCTGGCCTTTGGTTGCGGTTATTATCGTTATGTTTTGTTTTTTGATGCGGTATTTGGTATGGGGAAACCTCCAGACCACTATTCAGCCTCGCAAAAGAATAACTGCCTTAGCTATCGGATTCATTTTATTTATAGTGCCCGCCCTACCTATAGCCCTTTCCAGCAAGTATCAGCAGGAATTACATTTTGGTATCGGCTACCTGCCTGTGTATATTCAAAACTTCGGACTAGCCATCATCTTTTTGGTCATTATAGAATTTCTCCTTTCGTGGCTGAGCGCTTATAAAGCCATCGCAGGCAGCCTCTTATCAGTACTTTTTCTATCCTTTTTCATATTGAGCTTTCTTCGCAACACATATTGGGTAAGTGAGCTTAATCGTGACACGTTTATTCCTGCGACCTATATGTACAAAAGTCTCAAAAATGATATACTCAACGAATGCCCTGCGAATTCGGTTATTGTGATCGGATCGGATTATATGTGGAGGGACCATTATCCTTATGACCAGCTTTTTGACAACCTTTTCGACAAGCATTTCAAGGTTGTTATGTCTGACCAGTTTCATGGGGTAAATGCCACTGACGGCAGGGATTATTATTTACTGATGCATGATAAAAACACGCAGCAGACGACCCTGTACAAATTAGGTCCCAACGAGGATAAACAGCTGATAAAAAAAGTTGATTACCCGGCGGAAGAGGTCTCAAACTATTTCAAACTAATTTATACCTCACTCAGATAGCATATTGTGTATAAAATTTAGCAGTTTTACACCATAAATAGAGGGATTAATACAATTTTCGTTTTTTAAGAAAATATGGGCAGGAAAATACTTTTAGAACACATCAACGTACCGGGCATCGCAGGCTATGAGGTGTACAGGCAGAATGGCGGCTACCGCTCCGTAGAAAAAGCGCTCAAAATGACCCCTAACGACATCGTCGAGGAGGTCAAGAAAAGCGGTCTGCGCGGCAGAGGTGGAGCAGGATTCCCTACCGGTATGAAGTGGAGTTTCATCGACAAAAAATCAGGCCGTCCGCGTTATCTCGTATGCAATGCTGATGAGTCTGAACCGGGCACTTTTAAGGACCGCTACCTGATGGAGAAACTGCCGCATCTGCTGATAGAAGGCATGATCACATCGAGTATCGCCCTCGAAGCACATCTCTCATACATATACATCCGCGGTGAGTACATGTGGGTCTATCGCATTCTGGAGAAAGCCATCAACGAAGCATACGCCAAAGGTTGGCTGGGGAAGAATATACAAGGATCAGGTTTTGACCTCGATCTCTATGTGACCTGTGGCGCAGGCGCATATATCTGCGGCGAAGAAACCGGCCTCATCGAATCCCTCGAAGGCAAACGCGGCAATCCGCGTATCAAGCCGCCATTCCCCGCAGTAGTAGGCCTCTATGGCAATCCTACTGTAGTCAATAATGTCGAAACCATCATGGACGTGCCATGGATACTCATGAATGGTGGTGAAGAATTCGCCAAAATAGGAATAGGCAAGTCAACAGGTACAAAACTCATCTCTGCGTCAGGCCATATCAAAAATCCCGGTGTCTACGAGATCGAGCTTAGCATATCAGTCGAGGAATTTGTCAATAGCGATGAGTATTGCGGAGGCATGTACTCCGATCGTCCGATGAAGGCTTGCGTACCTGGCGGTTCATCAGTACCGATATTGCCGGCAGAATTACTGTTCAAAACAGCCAAGGGCGAGCAGCGTATGATGACTTACGAGTCTATGTCAGACGGTGGTTTCGCCACAGGCTCCATGATCGGCTCAGGAGGATTCATCGTCTATGACGATACCGCTTGTGTCGTGCGCAATACCTGGAACTTCGCCCGCTTCTATCACCACGAGTCCTGCGGACAGTGTTCCCCATGCCGTGAGGGCACAGGCTGGATGGAGAAGATACTTTACAGAATAGAGAATGGATACGGCTCACAATCTGACATCGATCTTCTCTGGGACATCCAGCGCAAGATCGAAGGCAATACAATCTGCCCGCTGGGTGATGCTGCTGCATGGCCTGTAGCTGCGGCTATTCGCCACTTCCGTCACGAGTTTGAATATCACGTGCGCTATCCTGAGAAAATAAAAGACCGCAAGCACTTTGAGTACGAACCTTGGGAAAAGGTTAAACATTTGATGGCGAAAGAATCGGTTTTAGTATAGAAAAGGATTGTAAACTTCAGGAGACCGATTAAGGCGCTTGAAAAAGAATATGGAGAGATTTGTATTATCTCAATACTCATATCTCACTACTCAATACTAATTTAATATGGCAAAAGTAACAATAGACGGAGTAACAATAGAAGTAGAACCAGGGACCACGATCCTGAACGCAGCGCGTCAGATAGGTGGTGATCTCGTGCCGCCTGCTATGTGCTACTACTCCAAGCTCCAGGGCTCAGGCGGTAAATGCCGTGTCTGCCTCGTGGAAATATCCAAAGGCAGCGAAGCCAACCCTAACCCGATGCCTAAGCTGCAAGCCAGCTGCTGCACTCCGATCGCCGACGGCATGGAGGTCAAGAATATGACCTCTCCGAAAGTGCAGGACATGCGCAAAGGTGTAGTTGAGTTCCTGCTGATCAATCACCCGCTCGATTGCCCGATATGCGACCAGGCCGGCGAGTGCGACCTGCAGAATCTCGGTTTCCAATATGGCGCGGAAGCTACGCGCTACCAGGAGGGTAGGAGGACCTTTGACAAAATAGACATCGGCGACAAGATACAATTGCACATGACGCGCTGTATCCTCTGCTACCGTTGTACATATGTAGCAGATCAGCTCACGCCTCATCGCGATCACGGCATCCTTAATAGGGGAGATGCATCCGAGATATCTACGTATATCAGTCACGCCATAGAGAATGAATTTTCAGGCAATATGATCGACGTATGTCCCGTAGGTGCATTGACCGACAAAACTGCCCGCTTCAAATCCCGTGTGTGGTTCCTAAAGCCTTACCGCGCACATCGCGACTGCACCAAGTGTACCGGCAAAGTAGATCTTTGGATGTTTGGTAACGAAGTATACCGCGTCACAGCGCGTAAGGATGACTACCATGA
>JAOQAO010000058.1 GCA_025963485.1 Bacteroidota bacterium
GTATTCGGCCTTTTGTTCGCCGAGGAGTTTTACTATTTCTTCTTTGGTCATTGAGCAGTTAATTTATGAGGGTGACAAAGGTAAAAAAATAGTATTCAATAGGGAGCATTTCAGTGCAACACCGACAGGAAACACTCGAAAATTGCAATTTAAGGCCTCAAATTGACTATTTTACTTGCCTTTTTCATGATTTTCGGACTTCCACCTTCATACCCACCGGCATAGATCAGCTTTTCAATTGCGCCACCCTTGCCCTTACTCCCTGCGCCAGATCGACAGACGAGTCGTGCACTGATCTGGCAAAATCCATAAACTCCGGATCATGCGGTTCCTTGCGGCCTTTCTGAGAATTGATCGAGATCAGGCTGGTCCACTGAATTGCTTTAACATGGCTTTCGTCTTTGTCATACATCACTGCTTCTATCGTGAGATGATAATCTGACAGGTCTATCAATGATGTCCGGATCAGTATCTCCTCGTTGTAGACCGCAGGTTTTTTGTACAGTATCTCATGGTGGCCCACGACCCACGCCTGCCCTTTTTGGTAATACCTGGTCAGGTCAATACCATAGGCAACTTTCAGATGATCCTCACGTGCGTTGATGAAATAGTCCAGGTAACGTGAATTATTCAGGTGGCCGAGCGGGTCACAGTCATTGAACCGGACTGTGTAGTTTGATGTAGGGTGCTTTTCCATATTGTGTTATTTTAGACCAATCGGTCTTTTATTGAGTAAAAAAATTATCTCTTCAATTCGTTTTCTATACGCGACTGCAGGTGGTCCATCAGCCCTCCGAAAAGTTTTTTATTGTCGCTGATCCTTGTCATCATGATACCCCCTTCTATCTGCGCTATAAACATTTCTGCTTCGCGTTTGGTATCTATGCCCGGTTTCAGTTCCCCGTTTTTTATCCCGAATTCAAAACACCTCTCCATGGATGCGATCAGGGATGCTAATGCCACCCTCGCTTTTTTCTTCAGGAAGGGATAAGAGTCATCCGCGTCTATAGCAGTATTGAGCAGCACACAACCGCCGTCGATGGTCGGCCTCACCACATATACACGGTAGAAATCGAGGATGGCCTTTAGTTTGCCTATGGCCGTAGTTTCCAGCGATGTTTTGGCCCTGATCTGTCCCATGATCACTGACATGGAGTAGTCAAAGGCCTCGGCGGCAATCTCATCTTTGTCCGCAAAGTTGCCATATATGCCGCCCTTGGCCAGGCCGGTGGCTGCCATGATATCGCTCATAGACGTGCCTGCGTATCCTTTCGTATTAAAGATAGGTGCCGCCTGCTCTATGATAAATTGCCTTGTCTTTTCTGCTTTGGTCTGCATCGCTTCGGTTTCCGGAAACAAAAGTAGCATTATATTTTGAAAAACAGACCGAATGGTTTATTTTTGTTTTCAGATAGTGATACCGGATTATGGACTCAAATCTATTTTCATACATTTGCACCGCAATTTAAAAACACACAAATCATGAACGAAGTATATATAGTATCGGTCGCCAGGACACCAGTGGGCAGCATGAGCGGCGTATTATCTCCCCTCTCTGCCGTCAATCTCGGCACACAAGCCATCAAAGAAGCGATCAAAAGAGCAGGTATCACCGGTGACCAGGTCGATGAGGTCATCATGGGCAATGTAATACAAGCCAATACTGGACAGGCCCCTGCCCGTCAGGCTGCCCTCGCAGCAGGCGTACACGTAGGCGCCACCTGCACTACAGTCAATAAAGTTTGCGCATCAGGTATGAAAGCAGTGATCTTCGGAGCACAATCGATCATGCTCGGAGATAAGGATATCGTCGTAGCAGGCGGCATGGAGAGCATGACCAATGCCCCATATATGCTCGACAATGCACGTGGCGGCTACCGCTACGGCAATGGCACTCTCCAGGATGCCATCGTACGCGATGCCCTTCAGGATCCATATAGCGGCCAAATGATGGGTAACAGCGGAGACCGCTGTGCTGTGAAGTATAACTTCAGCCGTGAGGAGCAGGATGCATATGCCGTAGAATCATACAGGAGGGCTGTCGAGGCCAACAAGAATGGCTGGTTTGCGGATGAGCTGTTTGATGTAGAGATCAAGGGCAAGGAAGTCACCTACGTCAAAGAAGATGAAGAGCCTAAGAAATTGAAAATCGAGAAGGTCGCTACGCTCAAACCTGCTTTCAGCAAAGAAGGTACAGTGACAGCGGTCAACGCATCTAAGATCAATGACGGCGCAGCCGCACTGGTCCTGATGAGCGGTACTAAAATGAAAGAACTAGGCCTGAAGCCTATCGCTAAGATACTAGGCTATGCAGACGCAGAGCAGACGCCTGATGAATTCACGACATCGCCATCTATCGCTATCCCTAAGGCGCTCAAGAAAGCCGGCAAGGATATCAAGGATGTAGAATACTTCGAGATCAATGAAGCTTTCTCCAATGTAGCTATGGCCAATATGAAACTCCTCAATATCGAACACAGCAAGATAAACGTATTTGGCGGGGCAGTATCTATCGGACACCCGGTAGGCATGAGCGGCGCGCGCATCATCTGTACACTCCTCTCCGTCCTGAAGCACAAAGATGCCAAACTCGGCGCAGCAGGTATCTGCAATGGAGGCGGAGGCGCTTCGGCTATCGTGATCGAAAGACTGTAAGTAGGTGGAAATATTTTTTGTAATGCCGGTTGGAGATATCTGACCGGCATTTTTCTTATTTGAACTTCTTCAGTTCCTCATACACCCTATTGATAGGCAGGCCGACGACATTGAAGTAGTCACCGTCAAACCGCCGGATCGCTACCGCCCCTATCCACTCCTGGCAGGCATAGGCCCCGGCTTTGTCATAGGGTTTGTAATTGTCTACATAGTATGCGATCTCACCCTGGCTAAGGTTATTGAAGGTCACTTTGGTTGTTTCTGAGAAGCCTATCTCCTTGCTCTTTGTAGCGAAAAAAACACCCGTCACAACAGTATGAGTATGACCGCAAAGGGCTGAGATCATATTGATCGCATCTTCCCTGTCCGTTGGTTTCTCATATATCTTGCCGTCCAGAATGACGATCGTATCAGCACCGATCACTATTTCATTATCACTCATCTCTGGCATCAGTGCAGATGCCTTCATCCTTGCCAGGATGAGCGGGATATCTTCCGGCCGGGTATCCGCAGGGTGTATCTCGGGGACGTCCTTAGAACGCACTTCAAATTCAAATCCCGCCATGCGCATGAGTTCACTACGGCGGGGAGATTTAGAGGCGAGTATGATCTTCTTATTCATTGATTATTTCCACAGGGTGAAAAACAAATAAAATGCAGGCATCGAGGCGATACCAAAGAACATCAGCAGTTTCAGGAGCACACTGATATTGTGATAGTCTTGCTTGCTTTTAGATATGACAACGGTACAGCCATTGGTTAGTATCGGGAATTGCAATAAGAACAAACAAAACCAGAAATTCTTTTTCAACCCGTGCTGCCAGAAATACCACTGCACCTCTCCTATCACCACCATCAGGCCGATCATCATGGAGACTACTATGGCATTGACAGCCCAGACGGGCAGTACCACGGGAATCGTCTTCATATCGTATGCTGCATCCGCCTCCTTGTCCTCGGCGTCTTTGACTATCTCCCTGATGAGGGATACTACAAAGGCAAAAAAGCAGTATAGTTTCAATTCCGTATGGATAGTAAGCGCAACCCTGAGCTGAAACTCCGACTGTACATAGTCTGTGACATGTGCCTCAAACAGGACCGGCAAAACAAATACGACAGCCGACAATGCTGCGACGACCACATTGCCGATCAGGAAGAACTTTTTCAGCACCTGAGAATATAGCCAGAGCAAAGCAGTAGCACTCAGGAAAATATAGCCTAAACGAATATTGCCAAAATGATACGCCAGAAAGAACCCAATGAGTATGCCCACCACGCTAAATCCCAATTGCAAATTGAAAGCGGTATCCAGGCTTATATAATTGCCTATAATGACCTTTTCCGGTTTATACTGCGCATCCTGCTCATAGTCCAGATAGGCATTGACCACATTGCCGGCGGCGGCTATAAATACAACGGAGAGCACCAGCAAGGTGAAATAAAGTAAGCTAAGCGTAGGGTCCATATCGACCTTATGCAGCTGTGGGACGATCACACAGTACTGAAACAAGTACATGCTCAAAGCGATAATGAGTAAGTTTACCCATCGTACTAATTTCAATATTCCCCAAACCTGTTTCATCATTTCCTTTTATAAAAGTCCTGAATGGAGGACGTCAATAGTGAATATATTTCCTTCAGTTCCTGATTTTTGCTCAGCAGGTCCATATGTATATCGATGGTTGACCGGTCATCCCTCACAGCCGGACCCGTCTGCAGCGCAGAGGGCAAATATTTCATGACATTCTCTGTATGAGCTGCTATCAGCGGCCTCATATCATCAAACGACAAACCTTTTTCCGTCAGTATTTTTTCAGATATACTATAAAGATGATTGCTGAAATTATTGACGAAAACCGCAGAGAGATGGAGCACTTGCCTTTGATCTTGTTCTACGGTCTTTACATTATCCGATATCGTCTTGGCGATAGACGAGAGCATATCGGATGTGCCCTGATTACTTCCTTCTATCATCACCAGGGCCCTTTTGAAGTCAACAGCCGTTTCTTTGGTCATAGACACAAACGGATAAAACACTCCGTAATTATTTCCAGCTTCTTTCAAGAGCTCACGTGACTTGATACCGGATGTATGGGCTATCACCTTGCCGCCCACTTTGAGGTGGCTGCCTATAGACTCTATAGCGTCATCTTTGACAGCTACCAGGTATACATCAGCTTGATCGTTGATCGCAGAGAGGTCCGCTGTCGCTTCGACGCCCAATATCCCAGCCAGTTCATTTGCTTTACCTGCACTCCTGCTCCATACCTGAATGATCTGATGCCCGGCCTGTTTCAGGGCCTTGCCCAGCGCGGTAGCGGTATTGCCGGAACCTATGAGGGTGATCGCAGCCATATCCTGTTATGCAGCGTTGGATTTGTTATCGGTCATGCGCCTGTACATGCTTAGCAGCACTCCGAGGAAGGTGATAATGCCACCGGCCCACACGAGCTTGATACCGGGGAATATAATCGCTTTCATAATGATGAAATCAGAAGCCAGTTCTTTTTCCTTCACGACAAATGTAAACTTCTTGCTATCCGGATCGATCTTGCTGATCGAGATATTCAGTGCCATCTGCTCATTCTCAAAAGACTCAGAGGCTGTCGTATTATTAGCCATATCTATAAAATAAACAGGCTCGGCCTCGATCACATTGCCATCCAGTGATTTGATCTCCAGCCTGGCTCCTACCGCCAGTTTATCCTTCATACTCACATCCTGCGGTACCGGTGGCCGTTTATCGGCTGCCTTGAACACCACAAAAAATTTCTTGGTAAAAAATGTATCCCCTACGGCTACCTCATAGTTTGAAGATTTATCTTTCAGCTTGGAATTGTCCGGTACGGATGAGACGTGCGTAAAGACATCCTTGGTCAGGTAGTGCTTGGTATCAGGATTGGCGACCATGCCCATCTTAGGATTGATCTGCGCATTGGGGAATAGGGAGAACTGCTCATCTATATTGCCATCCTTGTCCCTGCGCACATAGTCTACCTCATAGAGGCTATTCGGCTTCTCTATCTTGAGTCCCTTGTAGCTGATCTCATAGCCGCCCATTTTGTAGATAGAATCCCTCAGCAGGAGGATATTCTCTGCTGTCTCTTTTTCTTTAAACTCCTTGCCAAAGTTAACTCCGGCGGTATTGAGCGATATGACCTCTTTCTTGTATTGCGATATCAATACTCCCACGAGGAATACACCAAAACCAAAGTGGCTGATCGCACCTCCCCATATCTTGAAGTTCTTCTTCAGCACGATGATGATGTACATCGCATTTGCAATGACCGCATACATCGCAGTAAACAGCATCAGAAAGTATGGCGAGATAAATTTGAAGTGATGCTCCTTGATCGACATCTCGATGATGAAATCTATCTTCAATCCAAGTGCAATACCTATACTTAATACCAATGCGGCGCCAATGGAATACCATGCCCATTTGATCACAGACGGCAGCCTGGCTGATTTGTAGGCGAAATACTGGATAAGTGCAGTGCCCAGGCCAGCGAGTATGGCCAGCCATATCTGAATGCTATTATAGTGCGAGACGGCATCGGCGGGTGGAGCTATATTATGGACATTGACGACTATGGTCAGTATCACTTTAATCTCCAGGAGCAAGGCAATAATATAAATCGCCCACCTGATATATACCGACAATTTTGCCGCCATTATTTTCACAAATACTACAAATACTGGTATAGCCAGTGCAGCCAGCCAGAGAAAAATACTCACCTCCCCATTTTCTTTCCCAATCGGCACTGTGACAGCAAACAATGGAGCAATGCCTGGAGCCATATCCTTCAATAAGATATTCCAAACCGGTATGGATGTAGTGAATGTTTGTTGAAGCGCAGAGAAGATCAGTATCAGCGAGCCGATAAACATCCAGAACTCACGCGAGAGCAGTTCTTCTTCTTTCTCCGGAGCAGGCATTCTCCTGAAGCGTGTCGCCAGCAATACGATAGAAAGCAGCACATAGAAGCCAAGGTATATTAATAACTGCCCTGTCATACCGAGATCTGTAAAAGCATGCACTGAGCTATCTCCCAGCACACCGCTGCGCGTAAGGAAAGTAGAATACAGCACCGCTAAAAAGCCTGAGATGTAAAAGAAGAAAGCAGTGAAAAGGCTATGCTTCGTGTATTTGTACACGACGTGCAAATGCAGTCCTGCGAGGATCAGCAGCCAGGGTACAAAGGACATATTCTCTACCGGGTCCCATGCCCAGAAGCCTCCGAAGCTGAGCGACTCATAAGCCCATGCTCCACCCATCAGGATACCTGTACCAAGTATAGCTATGCAGAAAAGCGCCCAAGGCAGCGCAGGTTTGACCCAGCCTGTATAATCTTTGCGGATCAATGCTGCGATGACAAAAGCAAATGGGAATAAGGTGGAGGCAAACCCGCAGAATAGCACAGGCGGGTGTATTGTCATCCAGTAGTTTTGCAGCAAGGGATTGAGTCCATTGCCATCCTGGATAAAGTTGAGGTACTCCGGCCGCTGGAATATCGGTGCCTGCGCCATCTCATTGCGTAGCAACATAAAAGGGCTGCTGCCGATCTTATAACCCAGTACAGTGATGCCAAGCACCATGGAGCCAAGAAACACCTGCGTAATAGCCGTCACAGCCATCACAGGACTTTCCCATTCTTTAAATGCCCGGATACCTACCCAACCCAATATAACCAGCCAGAACTGCCATAGAAGGAAGCTGCCTTCCTGCCCCTCCCAGAAACTGGAGATAATATACTTCATCGGAAGTTCCTTCGACGAATGGCGCCACGCATAGTGATATTCAAACCAATGGTTGAGTATCATCACAAAAAGCAATACAAAAACACCAAGGACGGCGATCCCGTGTATGATATAAGAGCCGCGCCCTATCGAGCGCCAGGAGGCCTTGTCCGTATGTGGCTTGGAGAATTCTGCGAAACAATACGCTATACAGGATAGCAGTGATGCGACGAAGCTCAATACTAAAAGGAAATACCCTAACTGGCCCAGCCAGAGATGCTCACCCAGAAAGCCGTGAGAACCAAAACGATCTTCAAAAAAACCCATATTCACATACCTCTGCATTATGGTCGGCAGAGCCGCGCAAATATAGGCGTAAAAAGGATAAAGAGGTGATTAAAATACAGCCACTACATCCGGCGAAAACCGTGCCCGGAAAGGCTTAATTAGTTGAATAGCAGACTACCTCGACGCTGGTGTAGTCCTTGATACTGAGATTGCGTGCTACCTTCTCACTGAGTTTGACCAGATAGGTATTGTTCTCTGCAGGCGGTACCTTGCCTACTACGATCGCATAAGTGGTCTTACCATTATCGGTATTGGTGAGCCTGAGTATAGTGCCGACGCTGGCATTATTGTAGTACACTACATGATCGGTATTATTATTGTCGCTCATGAGCTTGACCACGCCGGTTTCGGTCTTTTTGGTCAGGCCTGAGTAGACATTCTGATAGTAGAGCGACTCATATTCATTGGCCGGATCGAAGTTTGTCTTAGCCCTATAGTCTTCGATCCTCACAGCTGCACTCTCTGCCCTCCATGATTTGATGGTCCTGGTGCTTGCCAGTCCTACATTGGATGACGAAGCTGTCGCATCACCTGTGGCAGTGGAGACATTGGACTCTTTTACAGTAGGCACCGTATAGGTAAATCCTTGTCTTTTTATTGCCTCCTTAGCTTCTGCATTTGAAGCGGAAGCAATGGCAGTTGCCTCCTTTGATTCTGTTTTAGGATTTTTGACTATGATCTTCTGGCCTATCTTTACGTTGAGATCATCCAGGTTATTCCACATCTGGAGGTCAGTGCGGGCTACCTTGTACTCGCGTGATATGCTGTAGAAGGTTTCTCCCTTTTTGACGATGTGATAGCCCTCTGAGTTGGTAGTAGTCGTACTGGCAGTGGTAGTGGCAGGCATACTTGCCGGTGCTTCCTCTGAGGCGGAAGCTGCAGAAGCAGGCACTTTAAGCTTCTGTCCTATTCTTATCGTCATTTTATCGCCCAGAGCATCATTGTATGAGGCCAGTTCTGTCGGCTTGATCCCATACTGACGGGATATAGAGTAGAGTGTTTCTCCTTTCTCTACGGTGTGATAGGCAAATTTAGTCGTAGGACCGCCGTACAATGCAGCCACGAACAAGATCAAAAGAGTAAAAAGG
>JAOQAO010000177.1 GCA_025963485.1 Bacteroidota bacterium
TTTACTGTCTTTGCCAAAATAGAGAATGATGAAAAGCTATCCGCATTTATCGTAGAGAAATCATTCGGTGGGATCTCTCTGGGCAAAGAAGAAAAGAAGATGGGTATCAAAGCGTCGTCTACTGTGCAGGTATTTTTCCATGATACAAAGATACCTGTAGAAAATCTCCTCGGTGAACGCGGCAAGGGCTTCAACATGGCGCTCAATATCCTCAATAGCGGCCGTATCAAGATCGCCGCCGGAGCTACAGGTGGTATGAAGTTTGGCCTGGAGCGGGTGGCCAATTATACTTCGGAGCGCTATCAGTTCGGTAAACCAATATCTGATTTCGGCGCTATGAAGCAGAAGATCGGCACGATCGCGGCCCAGGCATTTGCCATAGAGAGCGGTGTCTATCGTGTAGGTGCTAATGTCGACAAGAAACACGATGAATTACTCAAAGCCGGTAGCGGAGGCAATGATGCCAAGATAAACTCCATGCGGGAATACGCGATCGAATGCGCGATACTCAAAGTGATCGGCTCCGAAGCCGTCTGCAATACTGCTGATGAGGCGATTCAGATGTTTGGAGGGATGGGATATAGCCAGGAGACAGGAGTGGAGATGGCGTATCGCGATGCCCGCATCACCAAGATATATGAAGGCACCAATGAGATCAACCGCATGTTGAGCCTTGGTGAGTTTTACAAGCGGGCATTTGTGACCAAAGAACTTAAAATAAAAAAGGCATCAAAAACTGTCCCTGCCGCTATCGCGCAAAACTACAATCCGTTCAAGAGTGGCGCACTCGCACGGGAATTTATGTATGTCAATAATCTGAAAAGTTTGTTCCTCATTATCACGGGTGCTGCCGGTGGCAAACTCAAAGAGAAACTAGTGGACGAACAAGAGATCGTAATGAACCTCGCAGACATACTTGCTATGGCGTTCATAGCGGAGTCAGCACTTCTGAGAGTGAAAAAGCTAAGCGAAACTTCCGGCACGGACAAAGCTGCGCTCGCCATCAAAACCAAACTCGCACAGGTATATCTCTATGACGCACTCGATACGGCGCGGAAGGCGGCGAATAATGCCATAGATAGTTTCGCGAGTGGGCTGGCAAAGTGGGCGCTGAAAAAACTGACGCGCATCCTGCTTAGTACGTATGCTATCAATCCCAAGGACCTGCGTCGCGATGCGGCCGACCATATCATCAGGAGGAAGGGATATTATTTCTAATAATTGATACGCAATTATACAATGACATAAATGGGGGAAGGAGCTGCCCGAGGCAAGGATAGCTCGCAGGGAGCGGCAGCGACCGGGAACCAAGAGCCAATAGGGAACACCCAGGTTATTCTCACAGCGTAAAGAAGAATGTCGCCCCTTTGCCATCTTTGCCTTCGGCCCAGATCTGGCCACCGTGCTTTGTGATGATGCTGTGTACGATAGCCAGGCCGATACCCGTTCCTTCAAACTGTGATTTGTCATGCAGTCGCTGGAAGGCACGGAAGAGTTTGTCGGCATGCTTCATATCAAATCCTGCTCCGTTGTCTTTGACATAATAGGTGGTAGCCTTGTTCCTGACATATGAACCGATCTCGATGACGGGCTTATCCTTTTTGCGCGAGTACTTCACAGCATTGGAGAGCAGGTTCAGCAGCACCTGTTTGATCAGTCCCTCATCGGCTATAGCCGGCCTGAGGTCCAGTATCTGGACAGAGCCTTCGACCATTCCTTCGGAACTTTTGAGTTCGGTCATGACCATGGCTGCGACTGCATTCATATCGACGGTGGTCTTGACCAGGTCCTGACGGCCCAGCCGCGATAGATTGAGCAAGTCATCTATCAGGCGGCCCATATGTTTTGCATTGTCCTTGATGCTGGTGATAAACTCCTTCGCCTCATCGGTGAGGGTGTCAGCATATTTTTTGTGAAGCAACCCGGAGTATCCGCTGATGATGCGCAGCGGCGCGCGCAGGTCATGCGACACCGAATAGCTGAAGGCTTCCAGTCCTTTGTTCGCCTCCTCGAGTTCGGCGGTGCGCTCTATGATCTTTTGTTCCAGTGATTCATTGAGCTCATTGATCGCAGCTTCCGATTGCTTGCGCTCGGTGATATCACGCAGATTGCATACGATGCCTTTGACGGCTTCGACATGAAACAGGTTAGTGGCCGTACCCTCTACCCATACGTAACCGCCTTCCTGGCGGGGCAGCCGCATCTGGCCAAAGACCGGTACGCCGGGATTTTCCATCACTACCTTTAGCCTGTCACTGATCATCGCTTTGTCATCATCATGGAGCAGGTCGTACATGCCATATTTAAAGGGATTTTTCTCGTCGTATCCCAGCAGGTGAAAAGCAGACGGGCTCGCATACCTGACTATCAGCTCGGAGTCGATGATGTATATCAGGTCGGCGCCGTTCTCTATCAGCGCCCGGAATCGCATCTCATGCTCCATCAGCGCACGCTCGGCGCGCAGGCTCTTGAGCTCGCTCTCTACCTGCTGGAGCTTGACCTTCTGCAGCTCGCGCTCTTTCTTCTCGTTTTCATATTTGGCCTGTATATCGAGTATGGTGCGGCTTACCTCGGTATCATAGAGCTTCTTATAATATAGTACGTAACGCTCATAGGCTTGCAGCGCTTCTGTCGGTTTGTTTTCTGCTTTATGCAGCCGGGCGCTTAGTTCGGCGAGGTCCTTTTGCAGTACATCATTGTCTATATCTATAGCGTCTTTGCTTACATTATCATATAGCTTCCGTGCCCTTTTCAGGTTCTTTTTCTCTATCGCTATAAATGATAATTGCAGTGAGATCGTGAGCAGGTCGAGGGGCATATTATTATCATGTGCCAGACGGAAAGCTTCATTGTATTTTTTCTCTGACAGGGACCACTTCTGCATGTGCATTAGTATATCACCCTGGTTCCCGTATGCCTTGGATGCTACTGCCGGATTACTAAATTCTTCAGCATACTTAATGGTCTTGGTATATTCTGTCAATGCAGCTTTGGCGTTTTCCTCCCTTTTGTATTGCATGCCCATGGCGAAATGCCAGTGCATCAGCAGTTCTCTCTGATCATACTTTTTGATCAGGTTGTAAGCATTTTGCAACGATTCCTTACCCGCCTCAAAATTATCAATAGTGAAAAGTAGGCCTGATAACTGGAGCAGGCCACGCGCCATGTCCTTTGTATTGCCTATTGCTTCCTTCAGCTCCAAAGATTTCTGAAGGTATTCTATGCCATATCTGTAACGTTTTGTCGCTATATATATGGCCGCCAGGTTATCATATCTGTTATAAATATATCTGGAGTCGCCGATCTGCTTGGATAGGATAAGTGATTTCAGGAAGAACTGTTCTGCCAGCGCATATTCTTGTTGCTTGAAATGTATATTTCCTCGCAAGTTCGAACTTTTCATTTCCAGCATAGGGTCCGGTTCATACGCCAGCTCCTGGTCCAAAACGGCCAAAATGTCAACTGCGTCATTGAAATCATTTTTATGATATGACACTTCAGCCTGAGAGAAAAGGAAAGATGTAGAAACTTTTGTATGTTTTTTTTTCATTCTACGAACATAATATTATGTTTGCGCGCTATTTTATTTTAATAACCCCAAATCAAACCAAAGCTAATGAAAAAATCTTTGCTCCTTGTGTTCTGTGCTGCTATTCTTTTATGTGCTACTAGTGCTAAAGCTCAAACCCTGAGCCAGTCGTCCGGTAATACTGTCACGCTCGATGCCAATGGTATGGTTCGCCCAATGGCCAGCGGAGAGAGCACTGTTCTCATCACTGTATTGGACATCCATTCATCTCCTATCCAGGGTGCATTGGTATCTGCACCTTGCATCAGTACTACGAGTAAGTATACTGACGCGCATGGTGTTGCCTCGTGGAGTACCAGCGGTGCTTGCCCTTGTACAAAGGCTCAGATACATGTCACAACCGCTGGTTGCGACAAGTATGTAGACCTGCCTACATGTGGTACACTGACCGTGACCTGTCCTTAATCACAGAACACGTCTTCGCCCTATAAATAGTGGTGATGTACCGTGAGAAACTAATCAGGCAAATCTCTCCCAAGGTGATTTGCCTGATTTAGTTTTAGGCATATATGAAGCTGATCAACCTAAATATTGGCTTTTGTTGGGTTTTCACAATAAACGGTATGTATATAAATTTTTACTCTATTTAAGATACGAATCTGCCTTTTTGTCCGATTCATATTGTCGTCGGATAGCATGGCGTTATTTAGTATTTTCGTATAGAATCACAATAAAAGATGCACAGATCACTTTTAGCTCTTCTCATGATAGGCCTATTATTGCCTGCCTGCTTGTCGGCTCAACAGCAAGCTACTGTGATAAGCCGCTGCGGAGGCACCGAGACTGTGACCATCCCCTCTATCACTGATGCGGATCAGGATGGCATGGATGATCGCCTTGAGCAGTTGCTTCTCAATAAGTTCATGCCCAAGATCATACAGTTTAGTGATGAGTCCTGTCCCGGCCCTGCACTCGATGGCACAGGCGATAGCAATCTCATCGTCTGCCATATATATCCCGTTCCGCAACAGTATACCCGTAGTAGCAGCTATGACTCTATTCTGGTACATCCTGTGGCGCTGGTCCCGTCCAGGGGCCTTGTACCCGGGCTGATATGGTACTACCCATTAGTGAAGGTTAATTGTGCGATACTCTACGGGAAGGATTGTGGCGCACTAGGCCATACTGCTGATGTAGAGGGGTTCAATTTTTCGCTGAAGTATATCGGGCCCGATACCCTTGCCGGCTGGATGTATGATACTACACTCACGCACTGGATGGCAGATACGATCCAGACGGTTTCACATGCCGGTACACTTTGCGAGCATGTGGAGACCCTGCCTATGAAAAGCCTCTATATCTCCTGGGGAGCTGATTCTGTATATTGCTCACCGGACAAGCACGGCAACTACCTGACTATCGGAGGCTGTGGCAGTTCATTTATATGCAATCCCGGTTGCGGCAATACCAAATCCCTCAAGCATGTCCGCAATATTAATATTGGAGAGCCCAATGCCACACTGGTCGCTGACCTCGGCAGTCTCTACCCGGCTTACGCTGGCAACGATCCCTGGGCCTCGGCAAACTTCCTAAGCGTACACAGCGGCAATGCGGGTGCTATCCGTGACAAAATGCTGCTTTCACTTAGCTCTGCATTTATACACGGCCATACGCTCACGGCTCAGCAGATATGCCCGCTTTATGCCGTTTGTTTTGGGCCATTCGCACATACATACAGCGATCAGACCTGTATAGGTACCCCATATCAGTTTCACACCCGCAGCCTGACACAGTCAGGGACCTATCGGGATACGCTGAGCAATGCCAATGGCTGCGATAGTATAGTCACCCTGACACTCACAGTGCATCCGGTAGATAGCATATCATATCAGGCTGCAGTATGCGGCGGTGATAGCTACAGTTTTCACGGGCAGCAGCTCACTATCTCAGGGACCTATCATGATACACTCTCTGACGTCCATGGATGCGACAGTATGGTGAAACTCAACCTGACAGTATATTCATTTTCGACCCATTCTTATAATGCCGTATCCTGCGATACCACCTACACATTTGCCGGCCATACGCTGAGCGCTTCAGGAACATATGCCGACACACTCACAGATATACATGGTTGTGATAGTATCATCACACTATCACTGACCATCGACTCACTGGCCCCACCTACATGGGGCAGCGGTGGGATAGATACTGTACTGGCGCATAGCCATGCTATCATTCTCACTGGCACACAGCCAGCGGGCGGTGTGTATACGGGAGTAGGGGTGAGGGGCAATGTCTTCTACGTTGATTCTGTACAGCCGGGTACGCATGTGGTGACATATACATATACTGATACTTTAGGATGTAATAGCACTGTCACAAAAACAATAGAAGTAGTGCTCACAGGTATAAACGAAATAAATATAGAGGACGTCGTCTCACTATATCCCAATCCTGTCACAGATATGCTGTCTGCTGAATCCGCATTTTTTGTCGCTCATGATGTGAGCGTCGCTGTATATGATGTGATGGGCAAAGCCGTCCCTGTATCTTACACACAGCATGACAACGATGTCAAGGTAAATTGTTCGCCATTAGCTCATGGGGTTTATTGGATAAAGTTTATGATGAATGGCCAGTCAGTGAGCGGACGATTTGTGAAAGGAGGATGATCATTCATCCCGGCCTTACGCCTCTTCTCCCAGTGTAAAGAAAAATGTAGCGCCTTTATCCTGCTCAGCTTCAGCCCAGATGCGGCCTTCATGCATTTTGATGATCCGGTGGGCCAGCGCTAGTCCCACACCTATCCCGTCGAATTCGGACCTGTCATGCAGGCGCTTGAATACACCAAAAAGATTGTGCGCAAAGCGCATATCAAACCCTGCACCATTGTCCTTGATATAATAGACCATTTCTTTATCCTGCTGATAGCAGCCTATCTCTATGACAGGATGATCTTTTTTCGATGAATACTTGATAGCATTGGAGATCAGGTTTACCCAGATCTGTTTAGTGAGCGCATGGTCAGCGTATGCCGGATGCAGGTTATGTATCGTGATGTCTTCTGGTAGCGCATCGTTGGCTTTGGGTAGTTCCCGCAGGATCATATTGACCATCGCCTTCATATCGATAGGGCTTTTATAAAGTGCCTTGCGGCCGAGGCGAGAGAAATTGAGCAGGTCGTCTATGAGCTGGCCCATGCGCTTTGTATTCTCCAGTATCGTTTCTACAAATTCTTTTGCCTCCTCATTGATCGAGTGGCCATGATCTGATAGTATGAGTTTGGCGTAGCCTGCTATGATCCGTAGCGGTGACCGTAGGTCATGCGACACAGAGTAGCTGAATGCCTCCAGGTCTTTGACCACTTCCTGTAGTTCGGCGGTCCTGTCCGTGATCAGGGATTCGAGGGATTTGTTCAACTCTTGTATCGCGTGTTCATTTTCTTTGCGCTCCGATATATCCCGGAAGTTGCACACCACTCCTTTCACCGCCTCATCATCCAGGAGATTGAGGGCAGTGCCTTCTATCCATATATATTCCCCGTTCTTTTTTGGGAATCGGAACTGACCGTGAAAAGGCACTCCAGGATGTGCAAGGATCGAAACCCCAATTTGGCTCATATATTCCTGGTCCTGTGGGTGTACCATCGAGAATACATCCGTACCGATTATCTCCTGTTCATTATAATCCAGTATTTTGTATACATAGGGGCTGACGTAGATAGGCGTCCGGGTCTCGCTCATCAGTACGATGCCATCAGTACTGTTTTCTATGAGCGTCCTGAATCGCTTTTCCGTTTCCTGTAGTGCATGTTCCGCTTGCAGGACTTTGAGTTCGCTCTCTACCTGTAGTAGCCTCGACTCTTTGAGCTGCCTCTCCGCTTTTTCGCTTTCATATTTTGCCTGTATATTGACTATGTTGCTGCTGAGCTCATTGTCATATTGCTTTTTGTAGTGGCTCATGTGCCTTTTGAAAGCATACAGCGCCTCTGCATAGTTTCCCTCTTCTTCATACATGAGGGCACCTACCTCCTCCAGGTCTTTGAGTAGTACTTCATCGCGCGATTTCCGGGTCTGGCTTTTGACCTTATCATATAGCTCATGGCAGCGTGCTATATTACCTTGTTTCAGCGCTACCAGCGCCAGCTGTATGCAGATATTCTGCTCATCTACGCCGAGGTTGTGCTGCGTAGAGATGAGCAGGGACCTTTGAAATTTCTCCTCCGCCTCCGCCCACCTCGCCTGCTGGATAAATATGTCACCCTGATTGGTATATGACCGCGTCTCTACATGCGCATAGCCTATGCGCCGGGCTATACCTGCTGCCTGGTCATACTGGATGATGGCCTCGTTGTATTTTTTTTCGCGCTTGTACTGCATACCCATCAGGAAGTTGAAGTGCATGACCAGCTGATCATCCGATGGGTATTGTGACATGATCTTAGCGGCGCGTTCTACCGTCGCCTTGCCTGCTTCGAGATTATCTATATAGAAGAACAAAGCCGCGAGCTGCAGCAGTCCGGGTATCAGGTCCTGCTCATGTTGTGTGATCTCTTTTAGCTCGATAGAGCGCTGCAGGTAGTCATGCGCCAGGTGATATTCCTTCGTATAGGAATAGATGGAAGCGAGATTGTCGTACCTTTTGAAGATAAATACCGGATCGCCATATTCTTTAGCGAGTTCGAGCGACAGGAGTGCATATTTTTCCGCTTTTTTTACCTCTCCCTGATTGAAATATATGATCCCCTTGAGGCTGGTCATTTTGACTCTGATCAGCAGAGGGAGCTCTCTATATGGCTCACTGTCAAGCTCATCTAATAGGGCGAGAGCATTCTGGATATTGCCTTTGGAATACTGCTCCTGAGCCTTTTCAATTTTCTCTTGATAAAGTATGGTGCTCGTGTCTTCCATTTTTCAGACGAAACAAATGTTTTTGCTATACGTAACTATCAATTCAACTAATCATTCAAATGTATGAAAAAACTTATTCAAATCTTCGTCACCGTAGCTATACTTGCCACCAGTCAACTCGCTCAGGCGGGCACAAATAAGCATATCAAGCCTTCGGATCCTGCTCCTCAGGATTCCAGTGCTGTCAGAAGTAAATTCATAGTACGCCCTCTGGGAGGCGAAGTGATACTGACTATCACCGTATTGGATGTCAATAATCACCCTGTAGTAGGAGCTTTGGTCTCCGCCCCATGTACCGGGCAAGCGAATAAATACACTGATTCCCATGGTGTTGCTGCATTCAATGTAGGTACTTCATGCCCATGTTCAGAAGATGCAGTCACAGTGACTACCGTACATGGCTGCTATCAGCAGATCAAAGTTTCCTGTGGCTCGTATACTGTTCATTGCAATCAATAATAGCATCATATCAAAAGAATATTCCCGCCGGTTTTCCCGGCGGGTTTTTTTATTTGGGACTGCTGATAGCGCTATAATAATTTACAATGTATGTATTGTGGGAGATGGTATAGGATAAATAGGCTATCTTTCAGCAAATTAAGACATTGAAAAAAATAATAGCAAGTATCATACTGATGATGGTCTGCCTGATGTATGCCCACAGCCAGACCACCTTGAGTTTCTGCACTTTTGTGAATGCTACTAATCAGGAATGTGTATTTGACAATACAAAGTTCATCACTTCACCCGATAGCACTCATGCCAAGCTCTTCCTGATGCTTCGCGGCAATGAAGTATTTGGTACCACACATCTTATCTACAAAATATATGCGATCGACAGGTTCGAGAAGGAGGTATTTCTCTTTGAAGTAGGCCAGGAGGTGGAATCAATATGGATGAATGCCTGGCAGCCTGTCGTATTTAATACCCCCAGCAAATATATGGTCAAGGTCTTTCGGGATCCCACGCACCTGATCGTCAGCAGGGGCTTCGAGTTTTTTAATAATTAGATACCGGATACCTGTATTTGACCAGCCACCAATATCTGGCATCTATACAAAGGCACTATGCCCCGTGATCGCTCTTCCTACTATGAGTGTATTGATCTCCTTTGTACCTTCGTATGAGTAGATAGCCTCGGCGTCGGCTACAAATCGCGCTACATCGTGCTCCATTAGTATTCCATTGCCTCCCATCACTTCGCGTGCTTTGCTCACGATGTCCCGTGTCCTCAGGCTACAGAATACTTTGGCCAGTGAGGCGTGTTCATCGGTTATTTTGCCTTCCTGTTGCAGTTGGGATAGGCGGAATACCATTGTTTGCATCGCGGTGAGATTGGTCAGCATCTCTACGAGGTGATTCTGGATAAGCTGGAAGGATGCTATAGGCTTGCCAAATTGTTTGCGCTCGAGCGTATATTTCAGTGCGCTCTCGTAGGCGCCGCGTGCACAGCCCACTGCCTGCCATGCCACTCCGGCTCGTGTCATGCGCAGCACGCTTGCAGTATCTTTGTATGAATTGGCTTTTTGCAGCCGGTCCGATTCCGGTACCTCACAATTGGTGAGTGTGATGAGTCCGTTCTGGACGATACGCAGCGCCATTTTGCCTTCTATCTTGTCTACATGCAGACCCGCATTCCCTTTGCGCACCAGAAAGCCCTTGACCTGATCATCTGCCATATCGCGGGCCCATATCACGATCACATCGGCGAAGGTCGCATTGCCTATCCATTTTTTTTGTCCGTTCAGGATCCATTTATCTCCATTACGTGTAGCGGTCATGGTGAGGCCCGCCGCTACTGCCGATCCTACCTCCGGTTCCGTGAGGCCAAAGGCGCCGATTTTTTTCATCTGTTGCATAGCGGGCAGCCATTCCTGCTTCTGCTCCTCCGACCCGAGCAGGTAGATAGAACCCATAGATAGCCCGCTCTGTACACCAAAGAACGTACACACCGACGTGTCTACACGCGCTATCTCCATCGCTATGATGCCATCCATAGTGTGGGATAGATCCGGACAGCCGTATCCCTGGTAAGTACCTCCACAGATATTGAGCGCCGCGAGTTTGGGTATTATTTCAAAAGGGAACTCCCCCCTCAGCCAGTAGTCATTGATGAGGGGCTTGATCTCTGTCTCCATCACCTCCCTGACACGCAGCTGCAGCGCACGCTCGTCCGGCGTCAGCGCATGGCCCAGATGGTAGAAATCCCCTTCTATCGGAGGAGATGCATGACCTTTGTGAGTGTCGCCGCCGAGCATTTTCATGAGGCGCGCCAGCTGCTTGTCATCCATCTTGCCTACAGCCTGCATGACTGCACCGAGGTCCACCTTTGATGCGATATGATCGAGCTGATCCATATCGATATGTTTCAGCAGCGAATAAGCCCGCCGGATCTTAGCAAAAATAGATGCCATAAGATGTAGATTTTGAGTGATACGTACGTAGGCACAATAGCTTATTATCAAAGAT
>JAOQAO010000179.1 GCA_025963485.1 Bacteroidota bacterium
TTCTTTGACCTTCGATTCTATGAGTGGCACCTCTTCTCCGTATGTCAGCAGGGATATCTTTTTCTGCCGGTCAAAGACAACAAATGACGGAAACATATTCACGGCATAGTGACTTGCCAAAGGACTACGGAACCCCTTCAGTTCAGAGACATTGATACCCGGGAAGCTGTATTGCCGGCATGTCTTGTGCCAGACTGCACTATCTTCATCTGTGGCTATACTGATGAGCTCCATGCCGGCTTTTTTGTACAGGTCATACAGATGCGTGAGCGGCTCTATTACCCTTTTGCAGGGACCGCAGCCTGAGTACCAGAAAAACAATACTACTACCTTGCCATCTGATGCCTTGCTGTCATAAATGCTGCCATCAGGGCGCTGCGCCCGAAACTCCATGAAGTCGTCGCCTATCTTTGGCGTATTCTTATACTTATACCCATCTATGAAGTTAGTGATACTTTGCAGAACGCTATATGTGGCATTGTTTGGGGAAACAAGGTCGCGCAGTTGGGTGACCTTAGCGATGTCCCAGCTGTACATGAACATCTGCAGGTACCTCACAGAAAGGAATGAATCCGGATGTGCCCGTATATAATCTTCCACCAGTTTGCTCTCCAGGACATCGAGTGAGTCATGAGAAAACCTGCCCAACTCATACTGCCTGCTAAGCGCTTCATAAGGTGCATTATCACGATCTACCGGAATGGTATCATGCATGATCAATTCCTTACTTTCATTATCGATCGCTATGCTTCGCGATCTATATCGCGGATCGATCCAGAGATGCAGGATGTGGCGAAGGTTTTCTTCACAGACGATGGCGATGTCGCAGGGTTCGGTGACCGGTATCTGATAGGTCATACAAGAGTCATTGATGGGGTACCCGGCGGCAGTATCGCTGCCATCTTTGTAGAAAATAAACCAGTCCTTATGCCCATGTGTCTGGCATACGGATAGCGTCACCTGAGCCTGGGATATGAATATGACCAGTGAAAAACCGGCCAGGAATAAGACTTTCATAGATAAACGTTTTATTGGTTAGTAAACTTTATAAAAGTAAATCTTTGTTCTGTGGAGTATATAGTTTACTCGTTAATCTGTGTTAAGTGGAATTAGGGATCGAAAACCAGTGCAGTATTTTGATTGAATTTTTTGCCGCAGGCATAGCGTATCTGCGTCTTAAAGCCTATTTTCAGCATCTCAAATTTTCATACCAGATGAAGTACTTTCTCATAGCCGGGCTCCTTTCCTGTTCATTCATTGCCAATGCTCAGAAAAAGTGTGAATTTCCAAAGATAGACCCGAAGAATATCACTATTGCACGCGATAGCTTTGGTACACCGCATATCTTTGCCAAGACGGACGCAGAAGTCGCTTATGGCCTGGCATGGACCAATGCGGAGGACGCCTTTGGCGAAACGCAGGACCTGATCTACACGGTCAAAGGTTTCATGGGCCGCAAGAAAGGCATCGAAGGCGCCAAGATAGATTTCTTCGTACACGCCATAGGAGCGCGCAAGATAGTCGATGAGCGCTACGACAAGGACCTGACGCCGGAATTCAAAAAGTACCTCAATGGTTTCGCACAGGGGCTCAATGCCTACGCCGCGGCGCATCTGGAGGAGGTAAAGATACGCAGGGCCTTTCCCGTCACGGAGAGGGATATATGTGCCGAGTATGTCACGATCATGAGCTTCCTGATCGGCGTACCAAATTCTGTCGGTGATATCGTAGGTGGCAAATATGACTCTATACCGGTCGACCTCAGGCACCACATGCCTCCCGTAGGATCCAATGCCTATGCGGTCAACGGCAATAAATCAATAGATGGCAAGACCTATCTCTGTATCAATCCGCACCTGGCTATGGATGGTGCCCTGAGCTTCTACGAGTGCCATCTGTCGAGTGATGAAGGCCTTGACTTCATCGGCAATATGTTTCAGGGAAGTACGTCCAATGCCATGGGGACCAATAAGCATCTGGGCTGGGCCTTTACCTGGAACTACTTCGATGAACTGGATGTATACCGCATGGACATGGACCCGAATCATAAACTGCACTATATGCTGGATGGCAAATCGGAGAAGCTGGAAAAGCGCCGCGTATGGCTGAAGGTCAACTGGCACGGCATAGTGATACCTGTACCCAAGATAGCCTACTGGAGCAAATACGGCATGACACTGAAGTCTGACAAGTCAGATAATTTTTTCGCCATACGCTTCCCATGCAATCAGAATATCAAGGCCGGCCAGGAGCTATACGCGATGGCAAAGGCTCAAAACTATGAGCAGTTCTGGCAGGCTATGCGGAGCAATCACGCTATCGCGCTATTCAATATGGTCTATGCGGATGACAAGAATAACATCTTCTACGTATCTCACGGCACGATGCCAGACCGCAAGCATCAGGAGTACAACTGGGGTGGCATCCTCCCCGGCAATACCTCTGAGACACTCTGGACGGATATCGTCCCTATGGACAGTATGCCACATGTGATCAATCCTGCCTGCGGCTATGTGTTCAATACCAATAACAACGTCTTTGATGCGACCTGTGAGGGGCAAAATGACAATCCCAAGCGCCTCCCAGCCTATGTCAATCAGCGTCCGGGAAATAACAACCGTGCAGAGACATTGAAAGAATTTTTCAAGACACATGACAGGGTCAATTTTGACGAGTTCCGCAAGATCAAGTTTGAAGGAAAAATGAATGCGAATAGCATTTTCTGGAAGAGCCTGACACCGCTATGGCAGCTCGACAGGGCCAAGTACCCGGATATTTCCAACTATATCAACTCTGTCCAGACATGGGACAAATCTACAGATACATCTTCGACGGGTACTACCTGCTTCGGCTGCTTCCTCAATCAGGTGTGGGAGAAAAAACATTACGATGACGAGCAGTTTGCAATGGGATTCCCCCTTACGGAGCTTGAGACGGTACAGTACATGCGCGATGCACAGCAATATATGCTGACCAACTTTGGAACCATAGATGTCAAGTGGGGCAGCGTACATAAGCTTCGCCGGGGTGACAAGGTTTTCTCCATAGGCAGTTTTGCAGACATGCTCTCACCCAGCTATCCCAAGCCGCACATCTACAATGGGAAGATCGAGTTCAACCCCGAATATGGAGATACCTACACCATGTTTGTAAAGTATGGCAAGGACGGTGCAGAGTCCATCGAGTCACTACAGCCGCTGGGCAACTCTATCACTCCCGGCAATAAGCACTACAACGACCAGATGGAGATGTTCATCGCGCACAAGATGAAATACCAGACCTTTGATCGCAGCTACTGGCTCAAGCACTATGAGAGCTTGTACAGGCCATCGTTTAAGTAAAAAGGACTGTCGTTTTACGAGAAACAAGGTGACGAGGTGATCCGTAGTTTGCGGACAAAAGTATCCGGTCGCTCACTACCGACTACATGCTAACTATTTATTGCAAAGAAAATTCATTGCAATGAACTTGCCTTACAGCACTTGATTATTTCACCTTTTCTTGTCACCTTCATGCTATAATCATCGCAAATGAAGAATATCTATACTCTTATATTTCTCGCTTTATTTTTTCCGGGCTTTTCACAAACGGTCACTCACGGACCTATCATCGGCGGGGTGACAGATACCTCCTGTCGTATTTTCATCCGTACGGATATATCTACGCAGGTCACTATTGAGTTGAGCACCAGTAGCAGCTTTGGTAGTATAGCAACCTCTGCGACCATTACGACTGACGCGACCAGGGATACAGTGGCTATTTCGCAGCTGAACGGCCTTGCAGCAGATACCAGGTATTATGTGCGCGCTACTATAAGCGGCACGCAATCGGGCGCAGGGTCTTCGTTCAGGACATTCCCACAGGCAGGTACTGCGACACATCAGATCTTCACATCCGGCTCATGCCATTATGATATAGAGAGCCCGGACTCTTCACTCTATGTGCGGATGGCCATGGACAGCCCACGCGCATTCATCCAGTGCGGTGACTGGGGCTATCCGGATGCAGACAGCGGCACGATCAATATCTACCTCAATAACCCCTCTACCTCTTTTGCTGCACACATAGAGAACCATCGTACTTTCTACAAAAAGAGATATAGCTGCCTGGGGTCATATACCTTTCTTCACAATTTCCCGGTAGACTATGTGTATGATGACCACGACTACCTCAATGATAATAGTGCTGATGATGCCGTATCTGGCTTTGACCTGAATCTCCTATCACTGGGAGCGCCAAAAGTCTACCACATGCCTCCCATAGCCCGCCTCAACTCGATAGAGGCCTATCAGGAGTGGTTCCCCTCCTATCCGCTCGTAGATAGTACGCAAGGCATCTATCATAGCTTCCGCTCGGGTAATGTTGAGTTCTTTATCCCCGATCTCCGGGCAATGCGTACTGCACAAGCAGCGGCTATCCGCAAGTCAGGCAGCCTGTGGATGCACCTGCCCCCTGCCGGATACTCACTCACAGGAGCGCAGCAGCTCGCATGGCTACGCAATGCACTGGCAAACTCTACCGCGACGTGGAAGGTGATTATTAGCAGTGTGCCATTTAATCATGCGCTACAAAAGACATATGACAGCTGCCTTATAATAGGCAACGGCAGCATACCCTACTGGGCGCCTGCGATCTCTGGTATCAATCTGCCCAACTATGGTTATACTGCTGTGCAAAACTATGCAGATAGCTGGGCCGGATATAAAGAAGATGCGGATTCACTGCTCCAATTCGTTCTGCAGAACAATATTAAAAACGTGTTTGTCGTAAGCGGCGACTCGCATACGGTGGGTCTCGATGATGGAGAAAACTCCGGACTCCCAGAGCTCAATTGTGGTATACTGCGCAAAGCCAACTCCCGCGACTGGATGATCAATCAGGCCTTCACCGGAACCAATATATGGAACAAGGGCGGCAGTGGCCTGTGCGACGGCACCAACTTTGAATCTGCTTATAGTCGCATCGAGGCATTTGGTGATGATTCATTGCGTCTGAGCGCCATAGATGCCAGCGGTTTCGAGATCGCAGGCTGGACCTTTCATGTCAATGAGAGCTATAAGTTTAACCCAGCGCACAGGACCAATCACCTACCTGTCGCAGCAGACGATGTCGCCAATATCAATCCCGGTGACACAGCTATAGTCTATGTCACAGACAATGACTCAGACGCCGATCATGATAGCCTCTATGTCAATCTCCGGACAACGCCGGCGCATGGTACAGCCATCACCCACACAGATAATACGATCAGCTATATTCCTGATCAGGGCTATGCCGGCACGGATACATTCCGCTATATGGTCTGTGACCATACCAATGCCTCCTGCCCTAACTGTGCCACCGCGCTCGTGACCGTGAGCATCAGCACAGGCATCACAGACAGGCCCGCAGCCACGATCACCGTATACCCCAATCCTGCACAGGACATCCTGTATATCCACTCATCAGATTCACGTGGCATGGATGTAGAGATGATAAATATACTCGGGGCCCAGGTATTGCACCGTTATATGGATGGTCATGGCACGCTTGATATATCTTCGCTTGCAGCCGGCCACTATTATGTCAATATCAATGCCGGAGGCACGGTCAGCAGGACGAATGTAGCTGTGGTGAAATAATCCTTCTTCACCTAAGTTTGAACATCAGCCCCAGCCTTTATGATAGAAGAGGCAATGCTGTATTTAAGCGATAGCGTACGTTTGCGTTAATCTCTGTTAAGCTGCATTTCGCCTTTGTAGCGAAAGCATTACTTTCGTTGCTTCATGAAGTTCAAAAACATCAATGCAGTCATCATCACGACCTGTGCAGTCCTGATCGGTCTGGTAGCTATACAGGTAGCATGGATATGGCAGAGCTACAATCTTCGTGAGGAGCGTTTTGACCAAGGTGTCCTGCAGGGTATGAATCAGGTAGCGCAGACACTGGAGCTCAATGAGGCCGACACCTACTTTCACAATGCCGGCTATCCGAGCATGGGCAAGATGGTCAATAAAATGTATGATACGATCCAGAGCCTGAAGGAATACAACAACAACTTCCGCCTCATAGATTCTATAGGCCAGCATGCGATCAAGTTTGGCTTTAGCGATACATCGGGAGCTTTTGTATCCAAGTTTATCGGCACGGTGACCTATCTGCAGGAGCATCAGGGCGAGCTGACTGAAGAGAGGCTGGACCTGGCCCGGCCCAAACAGGTATCTAAGAGTGAACGTGAACGCAAGCTGATCGAAGAGCAGTTCAAGAAATATAACCACCTCTTCCAGGACCTTGCGGTCAAATTTATGCTGGACGACAAGTGCCTGCATGACAGGCTTGACTCAGCACGGGTCAGTGACCTCATAGCGAAAGAGATAAGCGAGGCAGGTATCAATACGCCATACAGGTATGCGGTGTTTGATCACTTCTCCCATGTGCCTATCATCGGCACCCTGAAGGATATGCCTAAGTCAGTCAAGATGAACTACTACACCATGCCGCTTTTTGCCAATGACCTGTACAAGAACTCCGGCATACTGGTGCTATATTTCCCAAATAAAAAGAACTACCTTTTCCAGTCCATGTGGCTGATGCTGGCCACGACGCTTACCTTCGTGCTGATCATCGCCGGCGCCTTTGGCACATCATTCTATATCATATTCCGCCAGAAAAAGCTCGACCTGCTCAAGACCGATTTTATCAATAACATGACGCATGAGTTTAAGACTCCGGTGGCGTCGATCTCTCTCGCTACACAAATGATGAAAAACGAGAAGATACTCGCCGATCCGGACAAAATAAGGCGCTACTCGGGTATCATAGAGGAAGAGAACAAACGCCTTAGCGGGCATATAGAGAATGTGCTGCAAGTGGCACGCTATGACAAGGGAGAGTTTAAACTCAATATCAGCGACATCCATATCAATGAGTTGCTGACTGACATCTGCGACTCACTGGAGCTGCGCATAGCGAATGAGAACGGCGAACTGGTCAGGCAGCTCAATGCTACGCAGGATGTGGTCAAAGGCGACAAATCACACCTGACCAATGTGGTTTACAATGTGATCGAAAATGCGATCAAATACCGGAAAGAAGATGCCCTCCATATCGTGGTATCGTCTCAGAGCACTACCAAAGGTTTGACTATATCTGTGGAGGACAACGGCATTGGTATCTCTGCAGAAAACCAAAGAATGATCTTCGAGAAATTCTACCGCGTACCGACCGGCAATATTCATAACGTGAAGGGCTTTGGTCTGGGGCTCAGCTATGTCAAGATAATCATCGATGCCCACGGGGGCAGTATCAAGGTGCACAGTGAGCTGGGTAAAGGCAGCAGGTTTGAAATCTACCTCCCCTTTTGACAGATTGACCGACCGTTTTGCAAAGTTTTGTTAAATTTTTAACAGTCCTTAAACTGTTAAAATAAAGTCTGTCTAACTTGTTAAAAATTACCCCAACCATGGCAATCAAAAGGCGTATCCTGCTCGTAGAGGATGACAATAACCTGGGCAACCTGCTTCAGGATTCTTTGGAACTCAAGAACTATGATGTGACCCTCAAACGAAACGGCGAAGAAGGAGCCGCTGAATTCAAGACGGGAAAATTTGATATGTGTATCCTGGACGTCATGATGCCAAAGAAGGATGGCTTCACCCTGGCCAAGGAAATAAGGAGAAGCAACTCTCAGATACCGATCATATTCCTCACTGCCAAAGTTCTCAAAGAAGATACGATCGAAGGCCTCAAGATAGGCGCCGATGACTACCTGACCAAGCCATTCAGTATGGAGGAACTCATCCTGCGCATGGAGAATATATTTAAACGTGTACCTAAGGCTGAGGTGAGCGAGCAAAATGAGTTTCATATTGGTAAATATACTTTTGACAATGCCAGCCGTACGCTGACCATCGCCGGTGGCACTTCACTCAAGCTCACTACCAAGGAGTCAGAACTGCTCAAAATGCTGGCCCTGCACCTGGATAAGTTGCTGGAAAGGGATATAGCCCTCAATACGGTTTGGGGTACAGACAGCTACTTCGCAGGGCGTAGTATGGACGTGTATATAGCCAAGCTGCGGAAATACCTCAAGGAAGATACGAGCGTGGAAATACTGAACGTACACGGTACAGGTTTTAAGCTACTCGTGAAGAAGTAATCAAACTATAGTTTTAGAAAAAGAGAAGCGGAGCGATGAGTACCGCTTTTTTTATTGAATGAACGAAAGCTTTACGAGATCAGTCGCCAAGATCAGCTAAAGCTTTAGCTACGTCAAGAGAAATGGTGCAGCCGTCGTGTATGGAAAAGGAGGAAGATTGCGTCTCAATGTATTGTCCACCTGTAAGAATATATGTGTTGTATGTCAATGCCTTAGGGTCGGCTATGATGTAGTATTTCACCTTTTGCTCCTGATAGATATCAAATTTGACCTGACGGTCCTTTAGTGCTGTAGCGGGTGATAGTATTTCTACAATGAGTATGGGAGGTGATGTGATGAAATCACCGCTTTTATCACAGATCACAGCTATGTCAGGACGAACTACAGTATTATCATCGATGATCCAGTCTAATTCATATACTACCTCACAATCGCCGCACTTAAGCGTATTGGCCTCTATACTGTTGCTGATATGTCTTAAAATAATCGCTCCTAGTCGTTGATGCCTTTTGACAGGAGACGGACTCATAGAACAAGGTAACCCATCGATAAGCTCCCAATCACCCTCCCATAGACGGTAATCGCTGACAGTGTATCGCGGTATGTATCTGAGTGGTCGCATGATAAAAACAAAGATAGTCCTATAACCATATACTGTCAAATATTTTGAGATGAACCTTTGACGCTCGTTCATTCAATGTCTTTCGCCCGTTGATTATTTCAACTTCGCCATGTATGCGGTGGACTCGTAGTATGCATGGAGCGCCTGAAGCTTTTCATCTGCTGGCAGTACAGGTTTGGTGCCGTATGCGATCTGGTCTATCGAAGTTTTGAATGGCGCTGATTGAGCCAGAAATTCTGCCTTGTACTTTTTAGCCAGCGGCTCGCTGAATTGCAGTTTTTGTTTGAAAGGATCTACCTGTGCGCCGTCCTTCCAGAAGCGGTAGCATACGTGCGGGCCGGTAGCGAGCCCCGTGCTGCCTACGTAGCCTATTACTTCTCCCTGCTTCACATGCCGGCCGGGATGCATCCCCTGCCCTATCTTGCTCATGTGCAGGTATTGGGTCTTGTACTGTCCGTTGTGGCGGATCTTGACATAGTTACCGTTGTACACGCCGAACTGTGCCTCCTCGATGACGCCATCTGCAGTAGCCAGGATCGGCGTACCATAGGCGGCTGCATAGTCCGTACCGAGGTGTGCCCTCCACTCCATAGCTACCGGATGAAAGCGATTGAGGGAATATTTAGACGTGATCTGGAAGAATTTCAACGGAGCTTTAAGAAACTGCTTTCTCATGCTATTGCCTTGCTCGTCGAAATATTCTCCTTCATGCGATTTCTCTTTCTCATAATAGAAAGCATAGTAATCCTTGCCACTGCTATTGAATACTGCCGCACTGATCTCTCCGACACCTATTGGTTTATCATCTACGAAATCCTGATCGTATATGATCTTGAACTTATCACCTTTCTGTATCCTGTAGAAATCTATAGTACATGAGAATACATCTGCCAACCGCATGGCCAGTCCTGACGGCACTCCCATCTCGTCAAAGGTCTCATACAGCGATCCATTGATCACGCCTGCCACCTCCTGGCGCTTGCGCTTTACTTTGTTTTGACCGCGATATATATACAGGGAGTCATCGAGATTGAATACGACATAGTTGAGCTTATTCTCCTCATAGACGATCTTCTTTGCTACAAAGCCGGTATCGGTATTTTCTCCCAGCACAGTGTATTTGTCACCGGCTTTCATCTTGCGGCAGTTAAATACATTCCTGGAGCCATTGATGACGAGTTGGGCCGTTTGAAAGGCTACATTGTGTTTCAGCAGGATGTCGGCTATGAGTTCATTGGGCTCTACTTTTTGATCGATCACGACAAATTCACTCATATTGATACCATAGCGATAGATGGGCTCTTTTAAAGTACTGACGGTCGATTTTGTCGCAGCGATAGCGTCAGCATAGATATTGGGATCCTGCTGGCTGCGAACTACTATACCTACTACCATAGCTATGGTAGTGACGGACAGAAAGGATATGATGATAAGGTATGTTCTTTTCATGCGCTGATTTTGAGTCAATAAACATACTCTATAATCAGCATAGCATTAACCCGATAAGTGCACCGGAATGTCTTGAAAAGTGTAGTAAAGAGGACAATATAATCTATTGTCCCTCAGCGAGGGTCCATGTCGAGGTCCTTCCCAGAAATGACATCCCCAGTACATATCCGCGCAGGTCTGCTGTGCGGCCCTTGATGGTCAGGTGGCAGTCGTATGTTTTACCGTTTTTGGGGTCGTACACTTTGCCATTGTCGTAGTAGTTTGGATCGTCTTTGGATTTAGTGAGTCCTTTGAGGATGACGAGGCCCAGCGCCGGGCGTGAGCGCAGCTTTTCATCAGGATTATTCTTGTCTATCTTGGGTTTCCCATTTTCATTAGGCTCTTTCATCCAGATGATCTTTGCCTCAAAGGTATTGCCTGCCTGATAGACCTCGAGCTTGGCATCTTTTTCTTCGTTGTACCATATTTTGGCGAATTGATCTTTCTGCGCTGAGGCAGACAGCGTCATAAATGAGAGGACAATAATAGAGAGCATTAGTTTGAATTTGTACATGGGTTTTATTTTTGAGATTGATACTTTAAGAACCATGCCAAATATGTGAAATTTTCCTTTTATTAACGAATAAGAAAAATGCAATGGCACGCGGATGAAACGGAAATTATGGGAAATACAACCGGATAAATAAGCACGGATTTAATGCAAAAAAAATGTCGCAAGCTAAGGCTGATACGATACTCAGTCCAACAAGCACCACGTGATGCTCTATTATTAAATCCGTTTGATCCGTGTTATCCGCGTGCTTTAATCAAAGCTTATCAGACGATAGCTGGCTCACCATCCAGAATTGTGTATCCGGGTCACGGACGAGGCCGAGATGTACCTCTGAGGTTTCTGATTTGAATCTCCTGCCCTTCTGGGTTTGAGCGCGGTATTCGGCCACGACGATGACATGTGCAGTCTTGCTTTCTGTATCGATATCAATGCTTTTAAACTCAGCGCCGGTAAATTGCATCTGGTTATATCCGAGTTTGAAGGTATCTATCTTCTCTATCAGTTCTTCTTTGTCGATGCTGAGTCCTATATCGCTTTTCATCTCTTCGGTGAAAATGAAATCAGCTGTGACAAAAGCCTTGTCAAATATAAATGCCAACGCATGTCCTGCCTGGTTTTTGACATCAAACTCATCGCTCGGGTGAAACTCCTCGTAGATGAGGTGTATGGTCCAGTTGGGCATGCGGATATTCTGGATCTCCTGCTTGAATATCTCCTCCGTGACGAAGCGGTACATCTCCCTGTCAGGCACTCCGCTCAGTGTATCTACTACGATGCCCTTTTTGGCCAGCAGTTTGAGCAGCTTTTTGAGCTCTTTAGGCACCTCCTTGTCAGACAGGTCGTGGACGTGATTGTATAGGGGTTCTCCGACGAAATTGTATATACTGATGAGACCAGCCTTGTCATGCAGCTGGTGGAAGCGGTTGATCTGCTTGAGGAATGCGTGCTCAACCTCGGGCGGAAGATTTTCCGATCCTGCAAAATCACCGCCAAACTCCGCCATCATTTTCAGTTTCAAAAGCTCGTTTTCTGTAGTCAGCTCGGTACCGGTCTTTTTCTTCCTTTTAGCCATAAGAGCATAAAATTACAAAATGATGATAAAGAATTTTAGCCTTTCCTTACTTTTGAGGATAATCATGTCTATGCTCAAACTCTTTGGCCGCAATCCTTTTGTCCTGTTTTACATCGTATCTGGCTATATCATTGTGTTTACGCTATGGTGGGCCTACTTACTGGCGTCCAAGAATGAAACAGCCTTTATAGAAAAAGTCGAATTGGACAGGGTCAACTACCAGGCACTGGGACAGGCCCAGAAATACGAGGATACGGATAGCTACCTCAAAATATATACCAAGTATAAGCGCCAGCGGGTGATGATCATGGGTGAGGGATTGTTCTTCCTGGCGCTGCAGATACTGGGCCTGCTACAGGTGCGCAGGATATTTGGCAAGGAAATGGAGCTGGCGGTGCAGCAGAGAAATTTCCTGCACTCTATCACACATGAGCTCAAATCTCCCCTATCGAGTGTCAAGCTGTCTATGCAGACCCTCATCAAGCGGACGCTGGAGCCGGAGCAGAAAACGAAGCTGATCAATAATGCCCTTGGTGATATAGTACGCCTGGAATCACTGGTGGACAATATCCTTTTTGCGGCCAAAATAGAGCGTGATACTCATGGTTTTGCCGATGAGGAAGTAAGTGTATCTGATATCGTGCTGATGGTCGCGGAGAAATTCAGGGAAAACAAAAAGGAGATCAGGATCAATACGCATATACAGGAGGAGGTATATTATACGACGGATATGGTAGGCTTCACCTCTGTGGTCATGAACCTCATAGAGAATGCGATCAAATACTCAGCTAAAGGCTCCGCTGTGGATATATACCTGACCGATACCGACACCAGTATCGCGCTGCAGGTGAAAGATGAGGGCTATGGCATACCGGATGAGGAGAAGAAAAAAGTGTTTGAGAAATTTTACCGGATAGGTAATGAGGATACACGCAATACAAAGGGCACAGGCCTTGGGTTATTTATTGTCAGTCGTTTTGTGGAGATATACAAGGGCAGGATCGATCTATTGGATAATACTCCGAAAGGATCGGTGTTTAGCTTATCTTTTCCGAAATAACCTGCGATATTTATAAGAACTGCTGTATCCTTTCCAGGTCTTCCGGTATATCTATAGATATGCTTTCATACTCTGTGAGAGCGGTATATACGGTATAGCCATTCTCCAGCCAGCGGAGCTGCTCCAGGCTCTCAGCGAGTTCCAGCGGGCTTGGCTTGAGCTTTACGATCTCTCTGAGCGCTTCTGGCCTGTAGCCGTAGATACCTATGTGTTTATAGAAAGTATGTGTAGTGCCCGCATTTCTCAGATGAGGTATCACGCTCCGGCTAAAGTAGAGCGCCCGGAAATTCTTATCCACCGCTGCCTTGATGATAGAGGTTTTTTCCAATAAAGCCATTTGGTTACATTCCTTTATCAGTGTACCTATACGGCATTCTTTTTTATCAAAAAGTGCCGCCATGGTATCTATCTGCTGAGGGTGGACGAATGGTTCATCGCCTTGGATATTGATAACGACATCGACATCTTCATTGAGCTGTTGGAGCACCTCAGCACAACGTTCCGTGCCATTCTGATGATCTGGTGAGGTCATCATAGCGAATCCGCCGAAAGACATGACCTCGTCATATATACGGGTATCATCTGTAGCCACGGCTACCTGAGATATGGATGTCGATTTAAGGGCCTGCTCGTAAACCCGGCGTATCATTGTCCTGCCTCCTATATCTATCAGCGGCTTGCCCGGGAAACGGGTAGACGCATAGCGGGCGGGTATGATGCCGAGTATCTTCAGAACTGTAGTTTTTACTTAACTACAGAGAAGCGGGAGCTGCTAATCACTTTGCCCTCGTTACCAGTGAAGCGGATAAGGTAAACGCCTTCTGTCACACCTGACAGGTCGATGGTCAGATTTGAGCTGATCGCATTTGCGCTTACCAGATTGCCCAGTACGTCGTATACTGATACATTAGCCACGGCAGGGTTTGTAGTAGTGATATACAGTTTGTCCTTAGCAGGATTAGGGTATACTTTGGTCTGTCCCTCAGTTATATCCAATACTCCTGCAGGTGCGAGCACTTTCATGCGGCCTGCAGCTGGCGGTGATGCCGGGCTGCCGCCTACAGTAGCGGTATAGTAGAACGTATCTAAACCTACATAACCAGTATTTGGGGTATATGTAATACTGTTGAGGGAAACTACGGCTGTACCATGAAGCGGCTGAGCGAATACAGATACCGCAAGGGCGCCACCAGAGCAGCTGTTATCATTGACCGTGACCGGTACAGTGACTGGTGTGTTTTTCAGGGTGGAGGCCGTATCGTCCAAAACGAATGGAGGTACAGAGAATCCTACCAGGGTATCTATCAGGAATATACTGTCAACATTCAGTGCTGAACCTACATGCAGGCCTGTAGAACCGCCTGTTATGACCCCGCTAATGCCGTAAGGATTGCCAGATGACACAGTGTAAACCAATGTGTCGGGCTCGATACAATTGTAATAAGTAAATGGAGCCTCGAAATAAACAAAACCAGCATCATTGTCCGGATGGAGGAATTTAGCCTCGGCTACTACAGTAGAACCTTTGCGCAGAATGGCAACGATGTACGCAGTATCACCACCTACC
>JAOQAO010000230.1 GCA_025963485.1 Bacteroidota bacterium
ATAATGTTGTGTTATCCTGTATTCATGAATTAATGATATCCTCTTTTTTTCTACATTACTATGTCGAGTTTTATTTAACTAAGATTTCATTCCTTTTCGTTCCTCAGCCATTCTAATAGAATAAAAGCAATACACCTTGACGCAAATTTTTCGGGGAATCCAAAGGGCCTCCCTTTGGCAAGATAGCATTGGAAAAGGTTCATCAATATTTCAATATTGAAGTAGAACCGTTCCAATGCAATCTTGCTATGAGGCCCGTGAAGCCTGTATATTGGCTGTTATGCCTTTGGGCGCAGCCCTTAAATAGCGCGCAAGGGTGTGTGCAAGCGGAACGAATCAGCATTTTGAAGGTGGCCCGCCGCGAAGGCGTTAGGGCATAGTCGAAGCCTGCGAGACTATGACCGTCCTTTTGCGGCGGGTCGAAGGTCGGCAAAGGCTGGTTCGTGTAGCGGTACATACTCTTGCTCCACTTCCCCGCTTTCAGAGGCCTTGCGGAATGAAGCGGAGTGTATGCGCAGCTAACGAAGCGGAATGAGTAAGGTTTCTGAAAGCGGTCCGCATTGATGTATTGCATTTTTGCATTGGCTGTTACCTCCGCAGGAAAAGCGTCCCGATAGACAGCGTAAGGGTGGGCACATGTGATTTGACCTGGCTTTATCACTCGGTCATCATATACGGAAAAAGCAGAGTATAATTCCCGAAGGGCACTCTGCTTTTTCTGCATATGATACTAACAGGAAGGCGGATTAAATCCGTGTGCCTCCCTTGCTCCTTGCCGCAGCGCGGGCTGTGGGAATGAGCGAATAGAGCGCAGCGCATGAGCGGAATGACACAGCGCTCGCGGCGGTGGGACGCCCCCGGGCTATAGGTCTATATCATAATCGGGTTCCACTTTTGTGTCCTCGATTTCAGGTTCTTCTTCTACTTGTTCTTGGGTTACTTCGGATTTGTAGCGATCAACTTCTATATCTGAAAGTGATTCGGATCGATCTTCGATTTCGCGAGCGAGTTCCTTATTCTCTCGCTGTTCTCTAAAAGCCTGTAAGTCCTTAGCCGCCGCTTCGCGAACGTCCAAATCTTTTAAGTTAGGCTCATAGCCAATTGTAGTAAAACGATATTTTCTATTATCACTCTCTACTCCCTGCATTTTACCGTTGCGTGAATACATGACTAATCCGGCGTCGGACAACTGTCGTATAAAATCCTCTTTGCCTAAGGACTTGGAGTAGCACAATTTGACCGCCTGTGCGATCCGTTCTTTGTCTGATGTTGTTCTAGTCCGCTTTGTCAATTGATATTCTCTTTCGCGCACCATACTTCTTTCTTTTTGTTTTTTGCCATGCGCGACGCTGCTTTGCATCAGTACTGGATATTTTGCCCTTTCATACTCCTGCATCTGTACCTTTACAGAAGCAAAGGCCTCGCGTGAGATTCGAGTAGATCGGCCGGTTTCAATTTCAACCCCGCTAATCATAAAGTGTATATGAGGGTTTTGAGTGTTTAGGTGGGCTATGGCAATGCCCATACTCGAAGGTGCCCGCAGCTCGAAAAATTTTATAGAGAGGTCTTCGAGCATTTTCTCCGTTACCTGCGTTGGATGGATCCGGAGGCTTAGGACTTCATGATAGGCGCGAATAGCGTCATGTCTTTTAATACGTCTATTTTCCTCATTTGCTTCAAATGCTCGTATGCATTGATCAATAGTGCCTTTTACGTTATGGCGGACAATAAGGCTTTGAGCTTTAGCATTGCTTTTTTGCCCCCTAAGCATATAGTCCGCAAGCTGTCTAAAGCTACTTGTTTTTCTCGTCATGCTCTTGATTACCGACATGTTCTTTGAGAATTGATCTTAATAATATGATTGCATCTGGATTGCGCTTGATACTCTCCTGAATAAGTTCACGGAGGCCTATCGGACTCTCTAGTACGGTTCTAATATGCTGCTCGGTTTGCTTCAATACGGTTTCTACATTTTCATAGGTTCGGTTAGTGGCAAAAAATCCTTTTCCCTCTTTTCCTTTAATTGCATCTAACTTGTTGAAACATAGCCGAAGCACTTGCAGTATATCTGCTACAACTTCGCTATGAGGCAGGACAACAAGATTTTTCACGTCGGCTAAAGTGCAGGCACGTATATAGGCCTGTATGCTTTTATAGCTCTTTGCCTTCATTGTAGCTCTTATGCGCGTAATCTCGTCTGAAGGAAATGACATTGAAAATTGCCGTTTTTGTGCTTTTCTGGTACGTTGCATTCTCTGTCTACTGTATTCGTTCCAATATGCCTTCCGGGCAGCTTTAATTTCTTCGTCTGTGCCGTTGGGCAATACACCGGCATCAAACAAATATTGAGACAGCCTTGAGTTTCTTTTTGAATGACGCATTGCTTAAACGGTAAAGTGTATAACAGTATTTGTAGGAATGCCTGGCGATGTAGCTATGGGTGTCTGCATGCGTCTCTTAAAATAAGGATGCTTGTATGCGGGTGTCAGTGTGAGCAAAGTCGGCTTATAGTTTCCGCAAATAAAAATTCCTTTGTCGGATGGCAAAGTTCTGATCTGATCGGGAGTGAGCAACTCTCGTACTCTATGGCCATGCTCGCTATCAAATTCGTATTTTCCGAGCTCGGCTGCAACTTGTGTTGCGGTGCCATGCGCGACCCCTCCAAAGTATAAGCGACTATATGAATTGGCGATTATTGTTTGAGCTTCGCTTTGAGAATAGCAGCTATATAACTGACTCAGCGATTGGATATGCATCTGCGCACCAGAAAGAAATTTCCTACAGTTACTTATGAACAAGCCGAAATCAGGTATTGCATGAAGCGATGCAAATTCATCCAAAATCAGAAAAATGTAGTTGTCTGTTTTGGAGTTTGGTATTGCGCTCATAATAAAGCGGCTTAACTGTAGGAAGAATAAACTTATAAGCGGACTAAGAAACTTGGAATCTGCCGTAAAGCAGTTCAAAAAGATTGCAACTTTACGCGCACGGAGTTCTTGCCATTTGATTTCATCATTGCTCGTCACGAGCGCAACTGATGGCGAAGCAAAAGGTAATAGCGCAGTAAGTGCACTGGCTTGTATATTCATACGTACCTTTTCCTCGTATTTTAGGAATGATTTGTAGTCGATTATGATCTGTGGATTTCCACTGCTTGCAATTATACGGTCAACCGATTGAGGCGAAGTACTCAGAAGCTGGATTACCCTACGTACATTGGCAAAGTGGGCATACCGCTTATCACCATGCATCAGTGCGCAGGCGACTAAGCCAATTAGGCTTATCGCTGACTGTACCCAAAAGCTTTCACTGCTCTGGGGTGTCGTGGTTCGTATTAGCGTATCGGCAATTTTGTAACAGTCGTTAACGTCACAATGCGCAAGCGGATTATAAAAACTGCTTATTGACGGATCTGAAAAATTGATCCGAATGATTTTATAGCCCCTCGAAGCTAAATCGCCTGCCGTATAGGCAAAAAGCTCCCCCGAACTGTCCGAAACACAGAAACTAGCCTTTGCTTGAAGCAGTGACGGGATCGCCACCACTTGGCTTTTTCCTCCACCTGTCGGACTGACACAAAGCATTGACCTCGTACTGTCTTTACGACTGATCTGTTCCCTTCCTATGCAAAAGCCGTGATTAGACGTACTCAAAACAGCAGTTGCGGGTTCAAACGAAGCATGGTATGAATGGTCCGTTGATTTTACGGATTCTATAAATGCTGTAATCGCCACTTTCAGGAAATTCATGGATTCTTCTAAAGCAGGCAGCCCCGTTTTTAGAAAAAACGTTTTTGTGAAAAGGTAGAATATTACTAATGATCGTTCGAGTTCAATAACCGCTCTATTCCAGAGTTTATTAAATTCAAGATTGAACTTAGTATTTTGCCTAGCATCAGCAATAGAAGAAGCGTCAAATTTCCGATGGCTTTCAGAAATTGCGCCAGGACTTTCCCAATGATTGTTGCGAGATTCATTTTTCATGTTTTAATCGGTTGAGTAATTAGTTAATATTTCGACTTGGGCATGATGCGCCGTGAGGATGGCTTCGAGCACCTTTGCAATTAGTAAATGCTTGCGTTCGTCTTCCCTGTTTTTAGCCTGATAGATAAAGAAGACTGTAATACCCTGTAGATTGCCTGGCATGGCTTCATTTTCGAGTTTAGAACTGACTTTGACCGGGTCTTTTTCAATTAGAGATAAGTCATTAGCTCGATACATGGAGAACGAATCGGTATTGAGAAGAAGATCACTATAGACGTATAGCTTTTTGACCTTAGCATGACTGCTACTAAGGATATTTAACGAACGTACAAGCGGAACGTAGATCGAAGATTGACTGCGACCTAAATCGGCTAGATATACTTTTGAAATGGCGTCTTTAAAATCACTTGTAAACTGCGCTATACTTTTTTGTCTGTTATCAGGATTTCCTAACGGTATAAATGAGGCATGAAGTGAAGCGGTCTGCACACTGTTGTAATCGAAGTCAGTGAGCGTACTTACATGTATTTCTGCACTCCCCCATGTATGAATTTCTGCAATAGCATCGGAGAATATGGCCGAACTGTCTATCTGTTGTATGGAAGGATCGGTGATGTCTATGAGCACGTATGCTTCATATTGCGAGCTCTTATAGAAATACCATAAGCCGATTGAGAGGGCAGCACTTATTATAAGCACTGCTATAATGTATAGTGTGGTTTTCATTTTTCAACGTTTTGATTGTTATCTGAAGGGATTTGAAATTGTCCTCGTTCGGACATTGTGAAGTGCTGATGAAAGGCATCGGGTACAATTCCGTCGGTTCTCTTGTGAACATTATGTATCCTGAACACTCCGGTCGCTTCTTCAAAGCAGGTACGCACGCGGTCAAGTAGCGTATGTTCTGCTTGCATTATTCGTGTCTTGTTTACTGCAATAGCAGCGCGTTTTCCCTTTAGAGCACTCGCTTCAGCTTCAAGTTCGCGTATGGCAGCTTCTTGATCCTTAATCTCTTTTCGCTTTGCGTCAATTTCGAGCTGAGCCTTTTGATCAACTTCGCTTGGGTAACTCGCTAATGTAAAGAAGGCGGTGTAGCCCATAATGACTAACGTTATGACCATAAAGAGTAATAGGAAAATGATCGGGCGATGGCCGTTAATCTCCGGCACGGAATAAAATCGCAGAGTTCCTATTGAAAGGACAATGAGCGCAAAGAGCAATACCAATAGCCGGATTGTTATCTTTGATAATGGCTTTTTTAGCTTATCACGCAGAAATACAATGACATGATGCAAACAATAGGTCTGTGCTAATGCAAGTGCAACGCCGCTTGCGATTCCCGCTAAGTATGAATCCCCTACTTGAATAAATGAGGTCGAGAAGATGAAAACCTCAATCACGAAAAGGATCGTAAGAATGCGGCGATGCTTTTTAAGATCGTCGGTATGGATAACGTCCTTAAGCTCCCCGACTTCTATCCTGTGGATGCCTAAATCCCTTTGCATAGCAGCGCTACGCTCTCGGATTTCATTCAACTTAGTTTCTATGCCGTCTACCTCAAATGCACCAAGCATTCGCTGAATGTCGGCTTGAAATCTGCTTGTCACGTCTGTTCTTAGCTTTTGGTAAAACGCGGAGATAAAGGAGATGAAGTATTCTATTTTCTCCCCCTTTGCCGGTCTATTTGTGACTGCTAGAATTGCCGCCTGCGGCTTAACCTTCTGTTCGATAAAATTTTCGCTTTCAGCGTCAATGTGCTTAATGGTTTCTTTAATACGGTCGTCGAGAGATGTCGAAAAACCGGTGCTTAATTGAGTACTCATGATTGTTTTTTATTGTTTTTTAAATGAGCTCAGATTCAAAGGACGAGAATTAGACAAAGCAGTAGCTATTGGTCTACTATTGTATTAGTTTACCATCCTATCTTTTTCTTTCAAGTGAATGAGATTTTGGGATAGTGTCTATCCAGGATCAAATCGGGATGCATATATGCTTACTACCGATTTAGGGAACTTACGTGAGTATGATATATTGTACATTACTAATATTGGGGTTTGATGTTTTTCTTTATATAGTCTTCAACTGATAGTCTTGAGTACAGGATGGTTTTTGAGTTAATACGGCTTATAGTCAATTGCCCTGTGTCACGAAGCGTCTGAATCGTGCTTTTACTTGAGACCTTCAACAGCTGCATTACCTCCTGTATATCTATCCATTCTTCGCGCCTAAGAGCAATCCTTTTCTCAATATGGTTGATGATCATATCAGCCAAAACCTCCATTTGCAGTTGATCTAAGTATAATATTTGTTTAGATTCCATATAGTTATTTATCTAGGGTTGTATCATAAGCGGTATCCTTTTCGGATTCGATCTCATATAAATAGGCCAACAAGTGCCGTTGCTGTTCTCGTAATACTATTTCTGCAAGACTTTGCTCTTTGGCGGGGTGATTCAGATTATCCTCAAGCAGAGTTATCTGATCTTGCGCACTGATTTGAACTTCGGGAGTAGGTGGGTGTATCATTGCTTAATCATTTTGCCTTTAATGAATAAGTCAACGACCGATAGGATACACTTGTTGAATATTAATTTATCATATATAATACTCTCGAAGGTTATCGTTCTTTACCATTAAGAGGGGCAGTTTGGCGACTGTTTTTTTAACCCCTAATATGGCACCAGTCATTAACCTTTCCCCTAAGCTTTCGCTTAGGGTGTTTTCATTGGGTAATAGTTCCATCTCTTGATGTACAAAATTATACTTAATTTTTCTTTAAAATTTAAAAATTAACAGATTATTTTTATTGTTAAGGTAAAAATTAAGTTAATAATTAAGCTGTTCGTTGTTTTCTAATCTAATGATTGGTACTTTTACAAGTCCGAAAAGCATAATGTGGAAGATAAATGAAAGGTAATCTCACCTTAGACGTCAAGGAGCTTAGGAATTTGAGGGAGGCAGTGATAGCATCATATTGTACTAGTAAAAGAGTGCCCCCCGATAAAGCGCTTAAAGGCTTTAATTCCAATTTGAAAAACTATGTTCCTCTCATTGAAGATATACAAAAGCATGTTGGCTATATAGGCTCCAAGCCGCTGGCGGTTCTTTTACATTTTTCAAAATATGGTGATATACAACCTTACGCCTTTCGGAAAAGCATAGTTGATACTTTAACTAAATATGCTTACGGGATTTCCGCTGATGATTTTTTAGCTCGGGAACAAGCACAAGTTGACAGGGCCTCCGCTCAGGCGCTAGCGAATATTGTAGGTTATTGGGAGTGTTATTATGACAAAGACGGGACTTTTCAGGAAATGCTTAAAAGAACCGGCCAAGCCCAAATTAGTGTTTTGGCTTTAACTATCCGGATGACGAATTCAGGACAGGCTGAGGCAAAATTTTATCATCCAAAAAGCGTCGGCGTTGGTTCGTTTGAGATACAGGGAGGTAATATTATTTTACATTTAAGAAACGAAAGAAACTTAGAACCGACTTTCATGATAATGAATTGTGGGAGGGCCATAGATGATTTTCTTGATCACGTTCCATTTTTAGTGGGTTATTTTTTGCATATTAACCGTTTCGCTAATCCAAAGGCGGCAAAATGTCTGATGATTTACGACGAACAAAAAAAAGATGTTGATTTTGCAGATCCACAATTCCGTGAGGCATTTAGGAACAAAAGAATACTGAAAATGGAAAATGATAAGGTAGCATTAAATCGAATAAAAGACTTTTTTGCATCCGGCTTAAACACACTAACGATGAACGTAAATGATTTTATTGGTAAAGAAGATAAATATAAAAATGACACAAGCAGCAAATAACATTCAGCAAGAAAAAGAGTTGTTATCTAAGGAGATTGTTGAAATTTCATTCACTCCTATTCTTTTTGTTATAAGAAGCATGGAGACGTATGAAGGAGAAGTATAATGTCAATGAGACTCCTTTTTTAGATAGCAGTCTTTTTACGGCATTGCCCGCAGGTGACAATGCCGAAATTTTATTTTTTGAATACCGCAAGCTCGTGTTATTAAATATGCTTGGTTATTTGAAAAGCATTCAGAATGCACTGGATATTGACATATCTTTCATAATTAATAAGTACGAGATACTTGACCCTCGCAAAAAATTTTCACCAGCCTTGTTTGAATTATTTTCCAAGTTGCCTATCGTCGCGAAACAAGGCGCTGTACCCGCAATCATAGATGTACTCCATCGTTTAAATTGCCTAACAGAGCATGATATTTTTGATGCACAATGTAGGGTTTCGACAATTCTGACTGAAAATTGGGAAACAGAGTTTGTTTACAAGTTGCGTAATGAAGATATTCCATCAAAGAGTGGTAGCAAGATTCTAATATTGCCTATACTTACCCCGAACATAAGTACTTATTCGGAAATGCTCTCAGACTTAAAAGACGAGATAGCTGCCGTCGATAGTGGGTTTAACTCAGAGATAAGTGCATTTGTTACTCGATTGAAAATGTTTAACGGCAGAGCGCTCAAAGCATCCACTTCTGCTTCAGTATTTGGAGCTATTTATTTAAATACCCCACCCCAAGATGAAAATGCACAGGCCTATTTTGCAGACCACATTATTCACGAAACTTCGCATTTATGCTTGGATATATTGCTCGCATTTGACCGACTTATTCTGAATGATGAATCAGAAAAATTCGAAGCTCCTATACGAATAGATCCACGCCCTATGTTTGGCATCTTTCATGCAACTTTTGTACTCAGTAGAATGATACGATTATTCCAAAAAATAGCTAACAATAGAACTGAATATTTGGACAGGCTTGAGTTATTTAAGGCGCAATTTGATAAGGGTATCGACACTATTGAAAAGCACGCCCGGCTTACTGAAAATGGAGAAAGGGTAAAGGACTCATTTGCTAAAGTAATTAAGGCGTAAAGCGCGTTTCTTCATTGCGTGTTTTTAGTTTATTTCATTTTCCTGCCTATTGTACTCAGCGCATTATCTTCTGTACTTTTAATAAGCTGCAATCACTATGGTAGATTTCTTATCTTTATGTTCATTCATTCACAACACCAAGTTTGCTTGTGCAATGCTTGTGCAAATAGAAAAGCGACTAGATAGAAAATGTCTAATCGCTTGATAATCTGAGAGCGGGAAACGGGTATCGAACCCGCGGCCTTCAGTTTGGGAAACTGATGCTCTACCACTGAGCTACTCCCGCTTGTAGTTTATTGTCTATTGTGTATTATACGTGGCACCGACTGAAATCTCAAGGAAATTGGTGAAAAAATAAATGCTGTCGGCCTGCCAGCTGCCCTGAGGTGGAAAGTAGACCGCATTGACGACGGCTATGCCTGTAGTATCGCTTTGCACGACGAAAGTCAGCGGTTCATCAGCATGGTAACTGGTGATATTGGGATCAAAAGGTACGGACTGAGCGGAGAATGTACTGATTGATGCCTCACGAAAAGCCAGTGTGTCCTTTAAATTATTGTCGTGAAAGAGGGTATTGAATCCGGAAGAGACCAACGCGTCTTCATAAGGGCAGACATGGCCAATGCCGATATTCAAATACATAGTACTCCTGCTGCTATTGGTAGCATAGCCAGAGACCTTAGTGATATCGCCGAAGTGCCGCGGAGTGAGGTAGTAAACAAATGAATCCGCATTGTTTATGTCAAATATGGCAACCCGGTTACTGCTATCATTGCAGCTTTTGCTTGTTTTGTTATTTTCTTTGGAGCAGGATGCCATACAAAGAATAATAACTATGGTTGCGGTAATACAAGCGGCACTTTTCATAACTTTTGGTTTGGGTTACTTAAAGGTAAAACTTGTTCTTAATCTGAGAAAATTATTTTGGAGTACCGGCTTTTTGTGCTTTGATCGTATCGCCGAGGGCCTTTACCGCTTTGGCGAAATTCTTGGCAATGAGTGTACCAGCGAGTGCTTCGATCCCTCTGATGACAAAGCCGGTCATGAACATCGACGATTTAGCTGTCTTTGCGATGGTGAATACGCCGCTATAAGTGATCTTCGTATTTTTGCCTTTTGCTGCGTCTTCAAATTCTATGGTGCCGACGCAGGTGATATCTTCGACCTTGTAGTGTGTGATGATATTGAAGTGGCAGACATGGTTTTCATTGTCCCAGGTAGCATCGTCGGTCCAAATGAGCATTTCGGGTTTGATAACGCCCTTGAGAAAAGAGGGGAGTGGCGGGTCAGACTTCCAGGTGCTGACCACGTGCAGGGATTTAGCTTTTTTGGTCCGCCTTTCTATCCTGACAAACTCGATGTCATCCTGCAGCATAGCTATATCCGGCAGGTAGTCACGCATGGTCTCCCATGTGAGTGCCAGGGGGTATTTCAAGGTTTCAGAACACTTAAAGTCCATTATTTATTTTTTGTCAGGATTGTTTTCTCCCTGCATAAATAATAAAATAAATGACGGACGTGTGGTGAAAAGGATATTACAATAACTGCAGGCGGGATAAGACCGCATTTACGATGCGGTCACAGCGTGTCAGGTGGAATCCATAAACCTGGTCTTTCATATATCCATTGAGGTTGTCGCGCAGCATCACCTTAGCCCTGTTGAGCCGTACTTTTACATTGGGTTCCTCGAGGCTTAGTGCTTCGGAGGTTTCCTTTACGGACATTTCTTCGATCTCCCTCATGACAAAAACAAGCCGGTATTTTTCCGGCAATTGCGCTACTGCTTTTTCCAAAACAGCATTTAATTCCTTATTTACCAATTCCTGCGCGGGCGTAGACATACTTTTGTGATTTTCAAGTTGTGTTTCAGTTTCTGTTTTAAGCGTTGTTTTTTCTTTGCCTGTGCCATGCACTCATTGAGCATTATTTTTGTAAGCCAGGTCCCGAAGGATGCCCGGTTTTGAAATTTATCCAGGTGCTCATATGCATTTATGTATGCTGTCTGCATAGCATCTTCTGTCTCAGCATCACTGTTGAGTATAGACATACCGATGCGAAACAGCCTCTGGTTGTACCTGCGCATGAGCAGCTCAAAGAGCTTCTTTTCGCCCGCAAGTATTCTTTCGAGAATCGCCAGATCGGTTATCTCCCCGGGGTTTAAAGTCGTTGCATCCATTCGTATACAGTATTAGATAAATAAATGCAGGAAAGGTTACAGAATTCACTGAAAGTTTTTTTGTAACCTTTTCCAAAAGGTGAACTCTAATGTATATAAACCAAATAATCATGGCAACCATAAAACAACTGCAAACAACTCTCAGGATCACCTATGGCGTAGTGCCGATCGTGGCGGGGCTGGACAAATTTACCAACCTGCTGGCTAACTGGCCTGACTACCTGGGCAACATGAAAGGGATGCTGCCCCTGGATGCATTGCTCTTTATGAAAATAGTCGGAGTGATCGAGATCGTGGCGGGTATTATCGTCTTGGCCCGGCCGCTGATCGGGGCATACATAGTGATGGCGTGGCTCACACTGATAGCTTTGCAGCTGCTGATCTTTACCCACTACTATGATGTGGCGGTACGCGACCTGGTCATGGCAGTAGGTGCATTCACCCTGGCGCAACTGACGCGCATCAACTCTGAAAACCACGCTTGATGCCGAAATACGATTGTACAGACAGAGAGGCAGTCAGACCGGAGGAAATATTATCCGGCAGGTTTCTCAAAAAGGCAGCTCTACCTGCCGGGGAGCAGATTCGCATCATAGAACATCATTTCAGTCCGGAGTCTGTTGTTTTTGAAAAATAAAGTCACGCTTAATACAGGTAACCTTATGATAAACCCAGATCTGATGCGCGATGAAAATAAATTTCTGAAGGGGAATCCCCTCATACACAGACTTGTGGCCATGTCATTCGTCATAGTGACAATGGCTGGCATAGCCTATCTGGTGATATGTATAGCGGTGGTCATAGTCAGGATGATCATCCATTGGCTGACCTGAGAACTTCTATTTACTGCTAAGCTTGACGACCGGCACGATCATCTCCTCGAGGGAGATACCTCCATGCTGGAAAGTATTCTTGAAGTATGCTACAAAGTGATTGTAGTTATTGGGGTAGACGAGGTATTTATCTGTCTTGGCAAATATGTATGTGGAAGTCAGGTTTGATTTAGGCAGCATGATCTCCTCGGGATTGCGCACGGCGAAAACATCTTTCTCATCATACTGGAGATTGCGGCCTGTCTTGTACCTGATATTGGTCGTGGTCTGGCGATCACCGATACACTTGGATGGGTCTTTGACATTGACGGTGCCGTGGTCCGTAGTGATGAGTAGGTTGATGTCCTTGCCTGCAAGCTTTTTCAGCGCGGCGAAAAGCGGTGAGTGCTCAAACCATGACACCGACAATGAGCGATAAGCAGCTTCATCATTGGCCAGCTCTTTCAGCACTTCCATCTCTGTGCGGGCATGCGAGAGCATATCGACAAAGTTATATACGATCACGTTGAGGCGGTTATTCATATAGTTGAGGATATTCTCCTCGAGTAGCAGGCCGTCGCGGTGGTTGGTGATCTTGGTGTATTGCGTTTTGATCGGTTCGCGGAATGTTTTTTTGATCATGGCATCAAGAAATTCTGCCTCATACATATTCTTGCCGCCTTCATCATCATCATTGAGCCATTTGTCGGGGAAGTTCTTCTGTATATCGGCCGGCATCATCCCGCTGAATATCGCATTGCGACTATACTGTGTGGCAGTAGGGAGGATGGCGTAAAAGGTGTCCTCCTCGTCTACCCTGAAAAATGGTGTGATAAGGCTCTGGATGCTCCTCCATTGGTCGAAGCGGAGATTGTCAATGAGTATGACGAATGTAGGTTTAGGCTGCTTGATGAGGTCAAACACTTTGCTTTTGAAAAGTGTGTGGGACATGATGGGAGCATCTTTGCCGGGTTCGCTTTTGAGCCAGTTCCTGTAGTTCTTGATCACAAATTTATTGAACTCATTATTGGCTTCGCTTTTCTGCATTTCAAATACTTCGCTCATCTCAGCAGTCTTGGAGCGGTCGAGTTCGATCTCCCAATAGATAAGGTCTTTGTACAGATCGGCCCATTCCTGAAAGCTGAGATTGTCCTGTATACGGGTGAATAGCTGCTGGAATTTGCTGCGATAGTCGGAGACGGTCTTCTCGCTGACGAGTTCGGTCTTATTGATGATCTTTTTCAGCGTGGAGAGTATCTGCTGAGGCTTGACGGGCTTGATGAGGTAGTCGGCTATCTGCGATCCTATGGCGTCCTCCATGAGATTTTCTTCCTCATTTTTGGTGATCATCACGACGGGTATATTGCTGTTGTATTCCTTGATCATGGTGAGTGTCTGCAGGCCACTGAGGCCGGGCATAGACTCATCGAGAAAGACTACGTCTACAGCATTCTTATGCACGGTGTCGAGCGCGTCTTTGCCATTGGTGACGGTGATCACGTCGTATCCCTTGTCCTGGAGGAAGAGTATTTGCGGTTTCAAAAGGTCTATCTCGTCGTCGGCCCAGAGGATGGTAGTTTTAGCCATGTGTAGTATTTAGTTAATGGCCCCTAAATCCCCGAAGGGGACTAACAGCCGGGTTATTGGTTGAAAATTTCGTGCCACACCGGTACAGGTATGTCCATACAGAACTGAAAAGTACGCAAAGTTATTATGGATGGGGGAAGAAATTAACAAATATTGAAGTTGTAATTGACAATGGATAATTGACAATTGATAATGCGAGGTCCCGGCTATTTCTACTATGGACTTACTTTTTGATATAGAGTACTTTCTCCTGGGCTTCGAGATCGACGGATAGTTTGAGACCTGCGTCGTTGGTTTTGACGGCGATCTTCATCTGGCCGCCGGGGAGGAACTCACCTTTGGCGCTCCAATATTGAGTAGGCTGGCCATCGAGTTGCTGGGCAAAGGCGCTCTTGGTGCCAAAATGAGTGGAGTCTTTCATGACGACGTAGAACATGAAATCCACATCCTTATTATGATAGAAGGCGATCTTGTTTGAATCTTTGGCAAGTGGTTTCAGGGTCCACTCTTTGATATCAGGTTTGTCGGCTTTGGCATATGCGCCGAAGTATTCGGGTTTTGGTTTCTGGACAGGTTTGTCTTTGCTGGCGTAGATTAATGACAGGGATAAGAGTGCAAGGAGGATGGACTTCATGGTGTGGTTTTATCTTGTGTCGAAATTATTAATCTTTTTTGCGATAGGGAAAAAAGTTTTGAGTCAGCACAATAAGATCTACGTAAATGCTACAACATTCAAAAGTGGCTATCTATGCTGCTGCGTGGCCCCCAAACCCCCTGAAGGGGGCTTTAATACATTGCTTCTGTCTCAGAAGATAGTGGTGGAAAAATAAAAGGAACTTCGTTTAGTTTTCATTTTTGAGGCTGGTTTGCTTTGTATATTTTCAGGGTATGAAAAAAGTAACTGCTGTGAAGGATAATAAGGTGCGGTGTGCATGGTGTACATCGGATGAGGTATATATAGAGTACCACGACAAAGAGTGGGGTGTGTCGGTGCATGATGATCAGAAGCTGTTTGAGTTTATCGTGCTGGAGAGTTTCCAGGCGGGGCTGAGCTGGCTGACGATCCTGAAAAAGCGGGAGAACTTCCGCAAGGCTTTTGCGGGGTTTGATATAAAGAAGGTGGCAAAATTTGATGAGAAGAAGGTGGCGTCGCTGATGCAGGATGAGGGGATCATACGCAATAGCCTGAAAATAAATGCGGCCATTAATAATGCGAAGCGGGTGCTGGAGGTACAGAAGGAGTTTGGTTCGTTTAATAAATATATATGGAGCTTCACGGGAGGGAAACCACTGGTCAATCATCCGAAGACGATGAGGGACCTGACACCGACCACCGATATATCCAAAGCGATGACGAAAGACCTGCTGAAGAGAGGTTTTAAATTTGTGGGTGGAACGATCTGCTATGCCTTCATGCAGGCTGTGGGGATAGTGGATGACCATACGATGGACTGCTGGAAGAAGAGCCGCAAGTCGTGAGCTGTGAGTCGCAAGTACAAAATCAATAGCTAAATCATCTATCCGCCAGCTCCCATAAATAATGGGCGTACCGTTCATTGAGATCGGGGTTTTGCATGAGCATAAGTTTGAAGCCTTTCTTGCTCATGAGCCAGTCGGAGTGGACAGCGCCCGTTTCTGTGTCAAAGACAAATATCTGCCTGAAGTGATCATCGAACCTGATGCCTGCATACCGGCACACCTCCATGCTTCGCTTGAGCATCAGGTCGAAACTATCTTCTGAGGTAACTCCTGCCAACGCCAGATGCCGCATGGAATAACAAAGCATAGAATGCCGTATTACTTCTTCAAACTCTGCAATGACATATGGACTCTGATCGACGGAGTAGGATACTATGTTTATTGTTGCCATAAAATGAGTTTTCAGTGACCTCACCCATCTGCCTTCGGCATCTTCCCTCTCCGAAGGAGAGGGAAGAACCTCCTGGGTTAGTTTTTTATGTTATACTTTTTTGCTTCTATATTCTATGAACTTTTTAGTTGTTCGAATAGTTTTCTCTGTTCATCGGTTAGTTTCTCTGGTATCTGTACTTGTATCTGCACATACAGGTCACCGTGCTGATCTGCTTTACCATAGACGGGCATTCCTTTGCCTTTGATGCGAATGCTTTTGCCGTTTTGGGTGCCTTCGGCGATCTTTACTTTGATCTGGGTGAATAGCGTTTTGATAATCGTTTCGCCGCCTAGGACTGCTGTATAGAGATCAATGGTATGCGTGGTGTACAGATCGTCTCCTTTTCTTTGAAAAGCAGGATGTGGCCTGATGCGGATGCGCACGAAAAGATCGCCATTATGCGCTGCGGTGCTTCCTTTGTCGCCTTTGCCTTTGATACGCAGCAAGAGGCCGTCGTATGCTCCGGGTTTGGTGGTGATCTTTAGCTTTTCACCTGGCAGCTGGATAATGCGGTCTGTGCCCTGAGCGGCTTCCTCGAGTGTGATCTCCATCTCGGTCTCATAGTCGCCACCTTTGAAATTCCGGTTTGATGACCGTCTCTGACCACCACCTGCGTTGCTGAAAAACTGCTCGAAGAAATCCGAGAAGTCGGATTCATTGCCCTGGCCGAACGGATTACTGCCGTTTCCTTCGTAGTGGAAGTTCTCACTCCGGGCGCCGGCACCGGGCTGCCTGCCTGCCTGCTCATATTGCTGCCAGTTCTCTCCGAGTTCGTCGTATTTTTTGCGTTTGTCCGGGTCGCTTAGTACTTCATTGGCCTCGCTGATGAGTTTAAACTTTTCTTCCACGACCTTGCTGTCCTTGTTCTTGTCGGGGTGCCACTTCATGGCGAGCTTGCGGTAGGACTTTTTGATTTCCTCCTGTGAAGCTTTTTTGTCAACTTCTAATATCTTGTAATAGTCCTTGTAGTCCATGTGGGGGTTAGTTGGGGCAAATAATCCGGCTCTGGGGTCCGGCTAAATGATATGCAAAATTAATACCAAGTGACTAATAAACTATTACCGCGATCATAGGTTTGGATGTTTTTAGTCATGTTTTTCGACGAGAGGGGAATAGTTTTTCTTAATAACGGTTATTTGATCAATATCTGATCAGTCGAAAAACCTGGTACGCAGCGGACCCCCAAACCCCGGCTTTAACAGCCAGCGATATTTATCTGAACGGAGTCGTGGACCTCTAATGCCAAGCCAATATTAGCCCATTGTTCTGTAGTCGAAAAAACCTGGGACGGGCCCTACAGGTCAGATATAGAAAGTGCTCTACAGTCGGAAAACCCGGTTTACCTGCTGACGACTACCCTCTTAACGATGTGTTGTGTGCCTTTAGTGATGTCGATGGTATAGATACCCATAGGGAGGCTGCTCATATTGAGCCTGACTGCGCCGGAGGCGGCAGACTGGCTGAGGCTGATATTCTCTCCGAGCATATTGGATACCTGAATGGATGTGTATGGATTGGTGTTCTCTGAGTATGGTATGAATACTATACCTGTAGCAGGGTTTGGGTAGATGGTCAGAGCGGATGGACTGATTTGTTTGATCGCAGTGGCTGTCTTTGTAGCGAGCAGTGGCCGGCTGTGATCGAGTGTACCCTGCATGAGTTCTGCCTGGCCCTTCGTGAAAAGGTTCATGCAGGTCTCGGCCGAGTAGTCCATATAGTTCTGCACCATGTCCGGAGCATCGGCGCCATAGTATGTCTCAACGCCTGTACAGCTGTTTCTGGTAGTGTCACAGTCAAAGTTCGATTGGGTATTGGCAAAAGGCGTGTCGTCTATGCCATCGCTTTGGTGGCAGTCATTGGCGCCGAGGGTAGCGCCATCGCCCCATATATGGCGGAGCCCGAGGTAGTGACCGACCTCATGTGTGCCCGTCCTGCCGCGCTCGATGAGATTCATTCCGCCGAAGTTCAGGGGATTCGGATTATTGGCACCTACCGTCCGGTAGTCGAGTACGACACCATCGTATGGTTTCTGTGTGGCGGCGGAGCCCAAAGGCCAGTTGGCCATGCTATCAGGCGGATATGAATATCCGAGCAACTGCCCAAAGAAAGAAGCCTGTATATTGACGATCCAGATATTGAGGTAGTGATCAGGGTCTACGGCATCATCGCCACCGGCAGCAGTAAATTTGATAAGTGAATCCGGAAGGCCGAAAAAGCTGAATGAGAAGGAATTGACAGTAGATACCCTTTGGATCCCTTGCAATACAAAGCGTATATGTGTGTCAGCGGCCACACTGTCGAAGTACGAAATGGTATTGCTCGTATCAGCGTTGAGCCTGCTATAATCGTCGTTGAGCACCTGTAGCTGAGACATGATGATGCTGTCGTCGAGGTTTTCGGCAGGACTGCCGTACACTACGTGGAATACGATGGGTATGGTATAGGTATAACCCGCTTGCCTCTGTGGGCTATGCTGTTTAGCCTGGTCGAAGGAATGCCTGACGGCTGCCTTATAGCCGGGGATGCGCTGCTCCATTATATCCGGCAGGAACTCATTGCCGCATAAAATACGGGGTTGGCTTTGCGCGATGGCGCTCAGGCTGATAGCCAGCAGCGACAGGGTAATGAGTCTTTTCATCTGTAGGTCTGGGATTAATGTCTACCAAAAATGTGATATTTCCTTTGATTTTAAAACAAATAGAGTGTAGAACCAACGAACGGCTGATAATGCAGAATATGAGGACAGCAGGTGCTATCAGGAATGAGCCAATTATGCGACTTTGCTAAAAAATCCTATAAAAGAGGCTTTTAACCATTCGCAGATGGGTTATGCCTCTGCAACCTTTGAGTACCCGCCAAATTGGCTATATTTGCCCACTTTCGTACAATTGTTAAATTAAAATATAGCTGGAGCCGGATGAAATATTTTGCCCGTTCAGCGTTTAATGCACAGCCCAAATGAGCTTAAAAGACTCTATCGACCTGAATAACCTGCCCAAGCACATAGCCATCATCATGGATGGCAACGGGCGTTGGGCCAAGTCGCAGGGCAAGAACAGGCTTTTTGGACATACGAATGGTGTCACCGCAGTACGTGAAACGGCGGAAGGATGTGCGGAGCTGGGGGTTAAATACCTGACACTGTATGCTTTCTCCACAGAGAACTGGAACAGGCCGATACTGGAGGTGACAGGATTGATGGACCTGCTGCTGAAGACTATTAAGATAGAGGTGAAAACCCTACAGAAGAACAACATACGCCTCAAGGCGATAGGAGATATAGATGCGCTGCCGGGCAATACCGCAAGGGAACTCAGGCAGGCCAAGGAGGAGACGGCGGGCAATACAAGGATGGACCTCATACTCGCGCTCAACTATAGCGGCAAGGCGGAGATCATGAAGTCTGTAAAGCAGATAGCCGAGGATGTGAAGCAGGGCAAGATAAATGTAGCCGATATCAATGAAGAGATGATGACCAGCCATCTCTACACAGCCGGTATACCTGACCCGGAGCTGATGGTGAGAACGAGCGGAGAGCAGCGTATCAGCAACTTCCTGCTATGGCAACTGGCCTATGCGGAGTTCTATTTTACGGAGAAGTTCTGGCCTGACTTTGACAGGGAAGAGCTGTACAATGCCATACTGACCTATCAGAACAGAGAACGGAGATTTGGCAAGACGACGGAGCAGATCAAGGGAGAAGCAAAATAACATTACACGAAGACCACAAGTAAAGAAGACAAGTGAAGCAAGCTAAAGCAGTACAATATATATCAGGTTCTTTCGGGAGGTCTATTCACTTCTTATTTGCAGGGTTGATGCTTTTGGTCTCTTTCTACGCAGGTGCCCAGGATACAACTTTCACGGTCAACTATGGCACCCCCGGCGAATACAATATAGCCCATATCAGTGTCAGGGGGACTGAAAGCCTGGACAAAAACATCCTCATCTCCCTCTCCGGCCTCAGGCAGGGAGAGAAGATCAAGATCCCTGGTGAAGAGATATCCAAGGCGATCAAAAACCTCTGGAAGCAGAAGCTCTTTACCAATGTATCTGTAGACGTAGAGAAAGTGGTCGGTAATGAAGTGTTCCTCCTGATCACCGTAGAGGACAGGCCACGGATCAAATCGTGGGGATTTAGCGGGATCAAAAACGCAGACCGCGATGAACTCAACAAGAAGATGGATATCAGGGCGGGTATCATTTTCAGTGATAACGTGAGGAAAAAAGCCGTGGAGGTCATCCGCAACTTCTACATAGAAAAGGGATACCTCAATGTAGCTGTACAGGTCAAAGAAGTGCCTGATACTACCAGGACCAATGTACTGGGCAGCAGGAATGTCATCACATTTTTCGTAGACAAAAAGCAACTCGTCAAGATACGCTCCATCAACTTCGAAGGGATACAGGCATTCTCTGAGCCGATGCTCAAGCATAAAATGAAAGAGACCAAGGAGCGTGTCAAGTTTCAGATGGACAGCATCCTGCGCTTCAAGAGCAATTTCAAGAAGTTTGGCATCCATCCTAAATGGTATGAGGTGCCCGGCAATATTTCTCCTGTCAGCTGGTACTATTATCTTGAGCACTTTGTCAACCTCAATATCTTCAAGGCGTCTAAGTTCCGCCGCAAGGAATATGAAGAAGACAAGAAGAAGGTCATAGAGTTTTACAATAGCAAAGGATACCGCGACGCACGTATCGTCTCAGACAAGGTAGATACACTGGACGCCAATAATCTGGTGATCAATGTCAGAATAGAAGAAGGCCATAAGTACTATTTCCGCAATATCTACTTCAACGGCAATACCAAATACCCTGATTCTACACTCTCTAAGATCATCAATATCCATAGGGGAGAGGTATACAATGCCAAGGCACTTGAGGAAAAGCTTTTCTCCAATCCCAATGGAGGCGATGTGAGTTCACTCTATATGGATGATGGCTACCTCTTTTTCTCCATCACACCTGCTGAGGTCAAAGTAGACGGAGACTCCATAGACGTCGAGCTGCGTATCAGCGAAGGGCCACAAGCCACCATCAATGAGATCCGTATTTACGGCAATACCAAAACAAATGAGAAGGTCATCAGGCGTGAACTGTATACACTGCCGGGCAGCAAGTTTAGCCGCACCGATCTGATACGCTCACAGCGGCAGATCGTCAATCTCGGCTACTTCGACCCCCAGCAGCTCGATGTCATACCGATACCTAATGCGGAGAATGGAACAGTCGATATAGAATACCACGTCACTGAGAAGCCCTCCGATCAGCTCGAGCTATCTGCCGGATACGGCGGAGCCAACTATGGCCTCACAGGTACACTGGGTGTGACCTTTACCAACTTCTCCCTGCGTAATATCATCAATAAAAAAGCATGGAACCCACTGCCGAGTGGTGACGGACAGAGGCTCAGCCTCCGTGTACAGTCCGGCGGCAAGACCAGCCAGTTCTATACAGTCTCATTTACAGAGCCATGGCTCGGTGGCAAGAAGCCAAACTCACTCACCTTTGCTTTCAACAGGACCAACATCTACTCATATGACAATGGCCTCACCTATGCTTCCACGGGCCACTACTTCTCTACCGGAGGTACCGTGTCATGGGCTACCCGTCTCAAGAAGCCGGATGACTACTTCACCTTTGAGACGGCCCTGACCTACCAATACTACCAGATAGTCAACTCGTCTTACCTGCCTATATTCTCTTCTTCGAATGGTACGGGCGCCGGCAATGCACATAACCTCAACCTCTCACTGATACTCAGTCGTAACTCTCTGGATCAGGTACTCTATCCTAAGCACGGCTCCAGCTTCATGTTCTCAGTCACAGGTACGCTGCCATACTCACTCATGTTTGAGAGCCGCAAGAAGATCAACTATGGCAGTGACAGCCTCCCTCCGGAGAGCAGGTACCAGTACATAGAGTTCTTCAAGGTTAAGTTCTTTGCCGAGTGGTACGCCACCCTCTACAAGAACCTCGTCTTCAAGGCAGCTGCTAAGTTCGGCTTCCTCGGTACGTACAACTCGAAGCTGGGTCTGTCGCCGTTTGAGCGCTTTGAGGTCGGTGGTGACGGTATCAGTACCTACTCCATCCTGGGCAAGGAGATCGTACGTCTCCGTGGCTACGATGTCATCAGTCCTACGTCGCCTCCAGCTACGATAGCAGGAGCAGCTATCTTCAATAAGTTCACTGCCGAGCTGCGCTACCCTATCTCACTGAATCCATCTGCCACCATATTCGCCCTTGTCTTCCTGGAGGGTGGCAATACCTGGCAGAACATCAGCGACTATCGTCCATACGACCTCAATAAGTCTGTAGGCCTCGGTGTCCGCGTGTTCCTCCCTATGTTTGGCCTCCTCGGTCTGGACTATGGCTTCCCGCTGGACAAGTTAATCTACAGCAACGGCACCCGTGCCAATCCTAACGGCCGTATCAACATCATTCTCGGCCAGGAGCCAGAGTAGGATAAATAATATATATCGATTCTTGCCATTCACAGCCCATGATTTAGGTCATGGGCTGTAATTTTTATGAAACATTCCACACAAACAATCCATTCCTTTCACTATTTTCGGGAAACTAATCACTAATCAAAAAAACACAAAACAGACAATGAAAAAAGCATTACTTGTATTTGCCCTGTTTGCAGGTGTGGCATTTAGCGCCTCAGCACAGTGTACTCCTGACACTACCCATTTCACATCTACCAAGCATGTATATCCGGACTCACTGCCATGCGCCGTTTACGGACAGTCATTCGCGGGTGTGGTCAGCATCCAGATACCAGATTCTGTCGATGCCCATGAATTTGTAGGTATTATCCCGGCCGGCTCGCTTCAGGCGACCATAGACTCAGTACAGATCACCGGCATTAGTGGTTATCCTACAGGTATCAGCAGCGTTAGCAATCCGGCTCTCGGACCTACATGGTTGAAGCCAGGCGACGTATCATGTGCCAACTTCACAGGTACTAGCACAGCCAATGATGGCCGTTATAACCTCACTATTACAGGCACAGGTTGCGGACACTTCACACTGCCTCAGGCGGCAGGTGGCGGCACATACGATAGCTGCATCGCAAACTTCCCACTCTCCAGGTTATATCCATATCACCTTTGCTCTACTGGCCATCCGGCTGGCATCTCTGAAGTGCTCAATGGTGTAAACCTCGGCATATTCCCTAATCCAAATCAGGGAGCATTCACTGTCAATATCTCTGCTGATGACCGTATCGCAGGCGATATGATGGTAATGGACGCACTCGGCAGGACCATCCACACACAGAGCCTCGATGTCACTGGTACTAAGCAGATAGCTCTCGACCTCGGGCATATTTCATCAGGAGTATATTTGCTCGTGATCAACACAGCTAATGGCAAAGCAGTAAAACAGTTCTCAGTAAAGTAATAAGCTGAATAAACCATACTAAAAAGGGCTGAGAGATCAGCCCTTTTTTAATATCTAAAATGTTGTATTTAAGTCCTCTCCAGGGGAGAGGATTTAGGTGAGGATTGTATTGGCTGTTAAGCCCTCTCCTTCGGAGAAGGTTGGGAGAGGTTGTATTGGCTGTTAAAGTCCCCTTCGGGGATTTCCACTATTTATATATCCTCCTCCTCAGTATCGTATACATCAGTATCACAAAGAGCCCACCTGCTATACAATACCCGATGAAGCTCCATTTATTGATCCCGTAATAGAATTTCATCTCCTCAGGATAGTTTGCCAGCAGAGCGATAGACGAAGCGATCATCAGCGCGCAAATGATATATGTGATCGACATGCGATTGGCGATGCTGTCCCACTTCTTCAGCGCATAGCCATAGCCTTGCAGCTCTACTTCGAAGTGCAGTTTACCACGCGATGTCTTCTGCATGATGCCCCTCATCTCACCCGGTAGCGAACTGAGAAACGACGAAAATGCTGAGAACTTATTATTAGCCTCTTCAGCGAGGTTCTCCGGCTTCAGCTGCTCGGTCACCAGCCTCAGGCCATATGGCTTGATGAAGTCATAGGTCTTAAATTCCGGGTGCATCTTCTTGCCGATCCCCTCCAGTATCGCAAATGCACGGAATACGATAAAGATACCGCCCGGCACCGTGATACGGTATTCGTACATGATCTTCTGCAGGCGCTGTATCACATCCTGTATGCTCGACTCGCTCACATCCAGGTACGCATAATCCTCTATCAGGTCATTCAGGTCATAGACGAACTGCCGCATGTCTGTGATGTTATGCTCCACCGCCAGCTTGATCAGGTTGTTCGCCATCTCCTTGGCATCATTGCGCGCCATAGAGATGAATATGCCTGCAAAAGCATACTTGTCCTTCTTCATCAGCTGGCCTATCATGCCGAAGTCCAGCAAGATGATCACGCCATCTTCCCTCACCAGTATATTGCCCGGATGCGGATCCCCGTGGAAGTACCCGAACTCAAATATCATCGTCAGGTAGATATCCATACCGCGCTCTACTACTACCTTAGGGTCTATGCCCCATTTGCGCAGCTGGTCCATGTCCGTGATCTTGCAGCCCTCTACGAACTCCATGATCAGTATCTTATCTGTCGAGAACTCCCTATACACCATCGGTATATAAAAGTCCGTTCTAAACTTATACGTCGTGCGGAAGCGCTCTATGTTCCGCGCTTCATTCCTGTAGTCCAGCTCTTTCAGTATGCTCCGCTCAAAAGTCCTCACCACCTCATCCGCCTGCAGTATGCCTTGCTTCTTGAGGTAGCGGTCCGCGCGGTGCACCACATCCTTGATGATCTGCATGTCGCGATCGATCGTGTCAGCCACATCGGGACGCTGTACTTTCACCACCACCAGTTCACCCGTCTTGAGTTTCGCTTTATGTACCTGCCCGATAGATGCTGATGCCAGCGGCTTCTCATCCAGCCATTCGAATACATCCTCCAGCTTCTGATTGATCTCTTTCTCTATGATCCGCTTAGCCAGCTCATATTCGAACGGCGGCACACGGTCCTGTAGTTTCTCGAATTCCTTCACCAGCCCCTCCGGAATGATATCCGGCCTGTTGCTCAGTATCTGAGCCAGCTTCACGAATGTCGGGCCCAGCTCCGCCGCCGCCATGCGTATACGCTCATAGCGCGTGTACTCCATCACAGGCTTCTCATCACGTATCCATTTGATACGGGTAGACTCAGGCACCAGGTTCCTCAGCGTGGAGTTGATGATCAGGTCTTCAAACCCCCACTTGATGAGTACACCCAGTATCTCCCTGGTACGGCCTATATTGCGAAACGCGAGATCAAGCATATGTGATAAAAGTAATAATTATCAGATTAAAATCAAGTACTTCTATCAGAACCCAATGATAATGGACGTCCGGGCGGGCTATGCATGGCTTCGCTTCGCTCCGGTGCTCCGCATTTTGGCTTTGTATCTCGCGCACTTGTAGCTCGTATCCTCTCAACAAGCAAAAATCAATCAGTCCGCTCCGATGGAGCTAAAACAACTTTTAATACATCGATCTACAAACAGTTCACCCGCTACGAGGTTTCCGAAATTTAATCCCGTTAGGGATGTCCTGCTTGTAGAATATAATATAAGGTAATAAACAGCCCCGAAGGGGCGACCTGCTATTCCCATTATTTTATTACGACCGTCACTTGTATTGTCTCACATCTCAAGTTTGTAGTCTCATGTCTAACTCAACCCCAATCAAACCACTCCCCAAAATCCCCATAGCACTTTTCACAAACCCAACGATCACCAGCCTCCGTCACATACCCCTGCTGCATCGTATTCTCCACCACAGCCACATCAAATTTCTTCGCACAAAACTCACACTGCTCCCTATCCCAATGACCACAATGATTATAAGGCTTAAAGACAAGACGCGCATTATACAGGTATTGCAATTGATTCAACAGTCGCCAATCCTCCGACATATCATTCATGACAGCTCTGGTTTGCATAATAGACTAAAGGTAATATTCAATTGCTCTAAACCTTAAAAGCGACCCTCAATTAATTTCTGATTAAAATGAGATACTCCAATTTTTCATTTTACTTTTGCCCCACACTTTAGAAAACTAGAAATGAAAACGTTACTACCGGTTATATTCGCTTTATTCTTTGCTATCGCAGCGCGTGCTCAGGTGCCACAGGTCTTTGCCAATTCTACAGAGATCGTCTACCAGGGATTTTGGGCTACATCGGATTCCAATACTTTCAGCTATGTTGGACTGCGTGGAGGCCTTGATCCGAATACCCGTACAGCTATCGGCTATGATCACGGTTTACGCACCATGCGTAGGTCATTGCTTGTGTGGTTTGATACCACCAGGGTTGCTGTCACCTACGATCAGTCGGATCGCTTTTTATATTCCATCAAAGAACGCCGGGCCGACTCTGTATGGGTCAATAGCGTGAAGCATTATATAAATTATGATGCAGCGGGTCGCATCACAGAGGAGGGCGACCTTTATTGGGATCAGGTCAATCAGGCCTGGGGTCTAAGGGAATATTACGCAACCTATGATTTTGATGCGCAGGGCCACTTGCTTGACGCCGACTATCATCTGGTGACCAATACCTCCAGGGATAGTTTCATATACAATAGTGCCGGCATGGCCGATTCCAATTTTCACTACCAGTATTATCAGAATGCCTATCACCTGTCTCATCTTTATCTCTATGACTATGCGCCATCAGGCCAGATTGCAAAAAAGACCACATACTTTGATGGTGGCTCCGGACTTTTGCCTGCCCTTCTCGATAGCATGATCTACGAGAGCCATGACAGCCTCCTCACGCATGTACAGTTGCAATGGAGTTATAACCACTGGATCACGGGTAGTTATGATGCTCATGAGTATAGTATAGCGGGAGATGATACCCTGACGCGAACATACGGTCACGATTCCACTTACACATCATATGTACAGGGTTCGGTTTACTACAAAAAATATGATGGTGATCATAATTTGCTATTGTCCAGCAACGTTTCACCGGACAGTACCCATACTGTCTACTCCCAGACAGAAGCCACCTACAATGCCTTCCATGCCAAAACTTCGAATATCTTTCGCCAACTCATCACTGGGGTTCTTACAGATAAATATATTACACTGGACTCTTTCACCGCAGATGGCTACCTGATACGGGAGACATATATGGACAAGGAATATCCCACCACGGTCTATGACCACAGGTTTACCAACTACTACACCGCTCCTGCTACAGCTGTTACAGAGGTGAATCAACAGATACAGTCCATAGCATATCCCAATCCGGCAGCAGATATGGTCTATATTTCCTATAGGAGCGATGCTGGCGGTGCTATCATATTAAAAATGTATGATCTATCCGGGCACCTTGTCACGACCACCACAGGCAAGAGCTCGCCCGGTGATGATCACATCAGTTATGACGCTTCCCGGTTAGCGCCCGGCATCTATTCGTATGAACTGGCTATCCCCGGCGGCATGAGCAAAGGGAAAATAGCGATCAAATAGGTCTACGGTCATTTCGCTCAGGTTCTCCGGGATGAATCAGTATGAACATCCCTTAGGCTTATTCATTATCCATGACTATATGCTCCCACTCATGCCTGGCTATTTTTAAGAAACAAAAAAGGCGCAGACCAAATCTGCACCTCTATAATTATTTGTATTGTCTAATGTCTCAAGTCTAACGTCTCTTGTCTGATTACGACGCTTTGCGCGGGGTCACAGTCTTCCTCGCACCGCCACCTGCTGCCTTAGAGGTAGCTTTTGCCGGTTTCTCAGCAGTGCGTGGTTTAGCTTCCTTTACTGGCTTTGTAGATTTCTCGCCTTTGTCAGCTTTAGCCTTTTTAGCAGGCGCTTTTTCTGCATCGCCTTCTGCGCCTTCGGCAGCCTTGTCAGCAGTATCTGCCTTTACCTCGTCAGAGGTCAGTTCTTCGATCAGGCCTTTGCCATTGAGTATATTATACCAGCCCACCAGTTTCTTCATATGGCTGGTGTAGAATTTTTCCTTGTCATAGTCAGGTATCACTACCGAGAAGTAAGCCTTCAGCCCGTCATCACCTTTGATATCTGTGGTAGGGTTGGTCTTCTCACTCTTCTTCATAGCTGCCAGGACTTCCTTCAGTTCCTTGCTGCCCTCCTGTGTATAGATAGTGATGTTATCCAGTGTACTGAACAGATGCGTCCTGCCCGCGATAAATTTGGTAGTGCCATCCACGAGAGATGTCGCTATGAGTCCGTCCGTCCTTTTGCCCGATGTTTTGTACAATCCCGGCATTCCTGTCACTGATACGATGTCTGATAAAGTCATGTGTACGATAATGTTTAGTAAGCGAATTTATAAAAACTGCGCGATGTAACAAGAACAATCGCCACAGATAGGATATAAGTCATATCTAAAACTGTACCAAATTACAAAAATCATCCGAAGCACCACTCCGTGATTATGAAAGGATTCTCCGTATTTCTACAAAATTCTTCCGCTGTTCTTTAAATCTTTGCGAGAAATGTATTTGTATTAAACCCTTTGTGACCTTGATTGCACTCCCTTAATTCTTCGTGATCTTAGTGTGAAAACGGCTGTTCGTACTGGATTACGGTCGTCCGTGGTCTGTCGTCCGTGGTCTATTCGTAAGAGTAAAACCCCCGCCCGGACTTCTTTCCCAGATGCCCCGCGTCCACTTTCTGCTGCTGTATCCGCGACGGGCGGAACTTCGGATCCTGATGAAAGGCATTAAAAAGGGAAGAGGTCACGGCAAAGTTGACATCATTGCCCAGCGCATCCATTAGTTTAAATGGCCCCATTTTAAATCCCGCCGACTCCATCAGTGCATCTGCATTCTCCATCGTCGTAGCCCGCTCCTCGAGTATACGCAGGCTTTCTACATAATAGTGCCTCGCCACCCGATTCACGATAAATCCCGGTGAATCCTTAGCGACGACGAGCGTTTTCCCGATCTTAGTCGTCAGCGACTTCATCGTTTCGAGTACTTCTGCGGATGTTTCTGCACCAGAGATGACCTCCACCAGCTGCATGATATGCGCCGGATTGAAGAAGTGCATACCCACCACTCGCTCAGGATGCGGTATACCTGATGCTATCTGTGTGATAGGAAGCGATGAAGTATTAGAAGCCAGGATCGTAGTATCCCCATTGATCGCGGCCAGTTTCGTGAAAAGCTCACGTTTGATCTCTATTTTCTCCACGATAGCCTCGACTATCAGATCAGCTTTGAGCGTATTGACATCACTGGTATACCGGATCAGTGCAAAGGCGTTGTCCTTATCTTTCTCTGGGAGTTTGTTTTTGGCTACAGCCTTTTGCAGATTGTCAGCTATGCCGGCTTTCGCTTTATCGAGTTGCGCAGCATTCACATCATATAGCTTCACCTCATATCCCGCCTGCGCGAAAACCTGTGCGATCCCCGCACCCATCGCTCCAGCACCTGCCACGGCTATCGTTTTGATTTGATCGATCATGTCTTTATTTGCTATTGTTTTGGATAAAAAGTATAAAAAGATGAGAAACTTTGCTCATCAGGTTCTTCCCCTCTCTCTTTAGGAGAGGGAAGATACCGAAGGCAGATAGGAGAGGCGACAGCCTTGCGCAAAAATCTCTATATCACAGCCCCGGAAAAAATTAAAACCAACATCGCACTCTCCCTATGCGATACTCCTTTGCCAGTTATTTTACTGCCCAAAGAACTTATGCATGATAAACTTATACAGGTCATTGCCATTGGCAAAGACCATCAGGAATATGATAATGAGGAAGCCGACGCGCTGCAGGTTTTCCAGTACCCTCTCATTTAGCGGACGGCCTATCGCCATCTCTACGAGCAGGATGATCACATAGCCACCATCCAGCATAGGGATAGGCAGGAGGTTCATCACAGCCAGTACGACAGATATAAATGCCGTCACCGCCCAGAACTTAGGCCAGCTCCATCCATCCTCGCTGCTGCCGCTGTACATCGACGCCATAGATCCTACACCTCCGAGCTGTTTCCAGCCTTTGATCGTCGGGCTGAAGATCAGCTTAAACTGCTTCAGGTAATCGCGTGCAGTTTTATACACCTTCACGAAGCCGACTGCAAATGACTGAAAGAAACCGTAGTTGATGTCCTGATAAACGATTGCTGAGTCTTTATTCGCGCCAAATCCCAGCGTGCCTTTATCTGAAACCTTAGCCTTGAGGACGGACGTATCCGTTCCTCTTAGGTAGGTCACATTGACCTCTTTGTTCTTGCGGTTTTGCAGCAGGTCTATGATCTCGTGGAAATAATAGGCAGATGAATCATCTACTTTCAATATCCTGTCACCCTTTTGCAGCTTGCCCACCACAGCGCCACCCGGCTTCAGCGAGTCCACTATATTAGGCGAACGGTAATCCATAAATCCGTGGGACTTGCCCATCTCCACCGCGCGCTTTTTGAAATCCTCAGGCACCTTGAATGTCGTCACTTGTCCATTGCGCCTGACACTGATCTCCGCGATATTGTCGAGTAGCATTTCCCTGGGTATAGATCTGAAGCTCTCAAACTGCTGGCCGCCGTCATGGCTCAGCACCACATCACCCTCCTGGAATCCTGCTATCAGTCCTATCGAGTCGCAGTGTATACCATATTTAGTACCGTCGACGTTGACATGCTCCTCGCCATTCTGCCAGAGCATCATGGAGTAGATGAGCCATGCCACCAGCACATTCATGATGATGCCCCCGAGCATGATGATCAGCTTCTGCCAGTTCTTCTTGGAGCGGTATTCATCCGGTTTAGGTGGGAGCTTCATCTGCTCCTCGTCCATGCTCTCGTCCATCATACCGGCTATTTTGACATAGCCACCCAGTGGGAACCAGCCCAAACCATACTCTGTATCGCCTATCTTCTTTTTGAAGAGCGCAAAATTCAGCAAGCCGGGGAAAGGAAAAAGGAAGTCAAAAAACAGGTAAAACTTCTCGACTCTCGTTTTGAAAGCCCGCGCTGCGAGAAAGTGCCCCAGCTCGTGCAGTACCACCAATATGGAAAGGCCGAGTAGTAATTGTAATCCAGACATTAATTGATTTCTATAAATATGAGCGGCAAATGTAGGAAAAAACCTTCAAGCGTCTAAAATGCCTTAAATACATGACGGATAGGTCCGTGGATTCACTGAATAAAATCGGTCTATTGTCTAAAATTAACAAAGACAAATGCCCGTGCCTGATAGACGATTATTTGCCTGGCGCCTTGGCCGGAGGGGTAGTTTTTGGTGCTGTCTGGCCACCACCCTTGGCAGCTGCTGCAGTTTGAGCGTCCTGCTGGTCCATGATACCGAGGTTAGCCTTAGCCGCTTCGAAATCAGGGAATATTTTGATCGCCTGGTTGAAAAATTCCCTTGCATTGGCAGGCTGGTTGAGCTCAAGTGTGATGATGCCTTTGAGATTGAGGCATGCCGCCTTCATGGGCACATTCTGGCTGGTATTATTGCCGTTGCGCAGGTTTACTTGCTGTTTGGTAGCAGCCTCATCAGCCAGTATCTGATCGAGGGAGGCGAGGCACTCACCCATGCGCTTCAGCTGATGTTGGAGTGATGCTATCTGGTAGAGATAATATACCTGCTTTGAGTCTTTGTATAGGGTCTCATAGTCAGCCAGTGCTTCTTTGGCAAAGCCCAGGGACTGTTTTGACACAGCCACTATCGCCAGCATATCCATTCTTTTCGGATCTTCTTTCAGTATCTCCTCGCCGAGGGTAAATGCCTGTCCATAGCGCTCTCCCATGAAGTAGAGATTGGCCAGTGAGTCACGCAGGTCCTTGCGCTCAGGCTTGAGGGCCATAGCGTTGTAGAGAGCTGAGGTAGCTACCTGTATATCATAGTATTTCAGGGCTGAAGAATACACCTTCATCTGAGTCGCAAAAGCATCCTGTGCATGCACACTGGAAGTGAGCAATATGACAGCAAAAAGGACCGTAAGAATTGATCTTTTCATGATTGTAGTAAGTTTATTGGGGAAACGAAGATATATTTTTTTGTCAAAAACCAATATGCCTTATAAAAAGGCCTTCATGGGCTCGCAGGTGCTGATCGCCACCTCTCTTGCCTTCTCCGCAAAATCTGTCCCTCCTGAAGCATATATGATTTGACGCGCGGAATTGATCAATAGACCTCCTCTTGAGTTGACACCAGCTTCGCATATCTCCTTGACATCCCCACCTTGCGCACCGACCCCCGGCACGAGGAAGAAATGATCCGGAGCCAGTTTCCTGATCTCCCGTAGTTCGGCAGGGTGCGTAGCGCCGACTACATACATCAGCCTGTCCGGACCACACCATTGCTGTGCTTTGGTGATCACTTTCTCGTAAAGGCGTGTACCCTCACTTTCTGTGAACTGGAAATCCTTAGAGCCTTTATTAGAAGTGAGCCCTAGCAGGATCACCCATTTATCTTTGTACTCCAAGAAAGGCATCACCGAGTCCTCCCCCATATATGGCGCTACGGTCACAGAATCGAAGTCCAGCCATTCGAAGAAAGACTTAGCATACATCTTGGATGTATTGCCGATATCACCGCGCTTGGCATCTGCGATAGTGAAAGCCTCGTCCTTAAACTGATTGAGGTAGTTGATAGTTTTCTCCAGGCTCTGCCACCCCTTTATACCCATGGCTTCATAGAAAGCGATATTAGGTTTATAGGCGACCGCTATATCTATAGTAGCATCGATGATCGTCTTATTGAAAGAGAAAATCGGGTCTTCCTCAGTAAGGAGATGTTTTGGTATCAGGTTGATGTCCGTATCGAGGCCTACGCAAAGCATAGATCTTTTGCGGCGTATGAGGGCGGTGAGTTGTTCTAACGTCATTTACTTATTTTTTCTTCACTGCCCCTGCACACTCCGGCAGATGGCGTAAGTACTAGTCATAAAAAAGATTAGTTAAACGGCGGGTTCCAGATTGATAGCGATGACACCTTTGATCTCAGGTACGGCTTGTTTGACAGCAGTCTCTATCCCTGCCTTCATGGTCATATAGCTAGCTGGGCAGGTCTTGCAAGCACCTACGAGGCGCAGGCGCACGACCATATCATCCGTTATATCCACTATTTCCACATTCCCACCATCACTCACGAGATAAGGGCGCATAGTGTCGAGCGAGGCCTCGATCTTAGAGATTAGTTCTGTATTATCCATTGTTTCGGCCTGCAAGTTAGGGCTTATTCATCAAAGAGGCAAAATGATTGTAAACCTGTGTGAGTATCACATCCACCTACCCATTTACAGGTATGGAAAATTATAATTTAAAATGTAATTGAATATAATAAAATCGCCGTTCACTGAAGAGGCATCCCTGTATATCGGTATTTACTAAGGCTTTATACAGATAATGCGAAGGCGAGGTGCAAACTTTACTCACGAAATCAAAAACAGCGCACACCGAAAAGCTGCGAATCAGAGTAGGTACCGGGAAGCCGAAAACGGATCAGAGTAGGCGAAAAAAATACAACTATGTCTTACACAAAAGGAAGTATGCCAATAGGCACTATCGTTTCGTCTTTTTTGAATTCAGACCAGTTCAAACGCGCGGTGAGGGTCACAGGTGACTGGGATGATCAGAGCGAATGGAATCCATGTGATGGCCGCTTGGCTGGCAATTCAGAATATAAAAAACTATCAGATCGAGTCAATGTGCCTGATTTGAGAGGGGTGTTTTTAAGGTGTGTAAACACCATAGACCCATCCAATCAGACGCACATACCTGATGGCCAGAAAAATGATGAGGAACCAGCCTTTGGGGTTTTACAGAAGGACGCATTTCAGATACATGCCCATGCCTACACAGGACGCCACCTGGAGGCCGATGGCGGTGGCGGATTCAATGGTTCCGGGTTTGATTCAAATTCCAATCACAATGGTGCATGGGAGGGTGGATACACATCTTCCAATAGTGGTCAGAGCAAATTTGAAACGAGACCGAAAAATCTCTCTGTGTTTTACTACATCAAGATCAATTGATCGGGCAAAAACTGCATTAAAACGAACACGTCTTTACCCGTTAAATCAAAACAGCGCACACCGAAAAGCTGCAAATCAGAGTAGGTACCGGGAAGCCGAAAACGGATCAGAGTAGGCATAAAATAGTTAATTATATAATTATGGGAATCTCAGGAGGAATTTCGATCACGATTAGAAATGTTGAACTTTTGCCAACATCGGAAGTAGATTTAAGGTCTTTGATCACAACTAATATCAGCGAAGCAATATTAGAGAGAGTTCAGCAGTTGCAGGCATTAAATGCTAAAGGTGCAGCAGCTATACCAGCCTCAAAAGCTGCTGATGTTGTTTTGAACGACAGAGGTGTCGAGGTAGGAATAAGTGTAGGAGTACATTTCTAAGACTAACCCTGTAACCAGTCAGTCGTGCCATAAGGTATTGCTGACTGGTTTTAAAAAAAATATATTATGAAGAAAGCCTTATTGGTGGGGATTAATAAATATCAGAATCCCAATTTTGCGCTTAGAGGATGTTTGAATGATGTAGCGAGTTTTAAATCTCTTCTTACAGACGTTTACTCCTTTCAGAATGACAACATAAAAATCCTGCAGGACGGAGATGCGACCAAAGCGAATATTCTGTGGGAGCTGGATAAACTTATTGCAGAAGCTGCCGTCGGGGATACTTTGATCTTCGGCTACAGCGGCCACGGAACGCAATATGGCACCGACCCATCCCAACCCAATGGGAAAAATGATGCTATCGTCACTTATAGTTCAGATCTCGCCGGACTTATCCAGGACAAAGAACTGTATGCTCACATTACAGTACGTGGTGATGATTTTTTACAAAAAGTAAGTTTTACTGGTGTTTATGATTGTTGTCACTCGGGTACTATGATCAAAGATTTTCGGCTAGATGCTTCCGGGAAGTTTATTTTGGACCCAACTTTGAATAGGTGTGTTTTTTTACCGGAAATAGCAAATAAATTGGGAACTAGGGAGGTACTCATGGGGCCATATAATACTTTCTCCGCTTGTTTAGATGAACAAACTGCTGCGGACTTGTCTGTCGGAGGTACTTTCAGAGGAGCATTTAGTTATGTACTACATGACTTGCTCAGAGCCAATCCTAATGCTAGAATAAATGATCTTGACAATTTGATTTTACCTGGTATCCAAAGGATCACCAGCCATTTGCAAGTGCCCAATTACTATGCTGTAGACATAACGAAAAGTGTATTTCAATAATTATTTAAAAATGAAAAAATGCCAAACAACAAATTCATCGTGGACTTTGGTCCATTCCAATTGACTGAGGAGCAACGCAACAAAATTGATTCTGAAATTCAAAAAACGGTTACCACAGTGATCACAGAATTCAAATTTCAAAAGAAAATTAAATTTTCTGGTATAAGTGAATTTGAAAAAGGACCTGATGGAGGCTTCACTGGAGGGTTTAGAGCGGCAGAAATCGAACATGCCGATTAACCTGCCCGTTTTTCATTGCTAATCTTATTGATTACTTCAAGATTTACAATATGAATTTGACAGACGAAGATATTTTACTGTGTCCATCTCATACGTATATACCTGGCGTAAAATTGATAGGGATACGCAATGATGACGGAACGGTTTCCATTCTACCTGAGGCATTGGAGGTCCCCTCCGACTTTTATCAAAAATGTGAATCAAATGGTTTTAAACCGGAAGAGCGTTTTCGTTTTACGGATGTATGCAAGGAATCAGGTTGTAAAAATTGGAATAAAGGGAGATGTGGAGTGTCAGATACAATATTAGAGTTTAAGGATAGCACCGGAGTCGATAGAAACTCCACTCACTGTTCAATCAGGTCTCAATGCCGGTGGTTCAGTCAAAATGGATTTGATGCTTGTAGAATGTGTAAGTATATTATCACATATGTAAGTGAATCGGATGCTACAGCGCTATCTCCATAATGTATAAAAATCCAGCGTTCACTGAAACCATATACCTATAAAAGGGTATATTTTAAGGGGTTATGCTGATAATGTGCGAGGATCTGCTAAGATTTAGTGAAGATCATCAAACCTATACCTTATGAATGAACCCAAAACCCTCCAAGACATTCTTACTCAACGGGAAACAGAGATCCTGATTCTAATTGCTCAAGGGTTGGGATCGAAACAAATTGCTGCCCAATTGGAAATTAGTGAAAATACAGTAGCCAATCACCGCAAAAACATGCTATCAAAAGCGCAAGCTAGTAGCAGTGCTGAACTTATATATCTATATAACAATAATTATTATATAAAAAATAGCCATTAAAAGCCATTTTTTATATGTTGTCAAAAGACAAATTTTACGTTTAAAGCAGCGAATGCCGAAAAGCTGAAAAAGAGTAGGTAGAAAAAAAATATAAATTATGATACAACAATTCTTAAAACCATTAATAGGGTCTTATCTTTTTTTACTACTATTTTTAACTAAGGCAATAGCACAAGATTGTGACAAGGTGTTGAGTGATGGTGTTTTCAATACCACATCCATCAATTCAAGTACAGATATATCAAAAGCTTTTAATGAATATATCTACAGTTCAGATTTTTCGAGCCATCAGCAAGCAATTGATGCAGGACTATCCGTTGGGACTGTTGTATATGGCGTACCTCTACAAATTGGGGGCACATTTAGTAAGCAGCAAAAAGATCAATGGAGGAGTACGCACCAACAGTATAAGAATGAAACATTAAATAGTTCTCAAAAATATAGTGCCTTATTTAAGTATGCTTCTTCAGATATTTTAGATGCTTGGACAACATGTCAATTTAATGCCAGCGCATCAAAAGTGGGTCTATATGGGTGGCTACAGGAGGTTAGTCCATCCGCCTCCATTTTGCACTTAACATGGTTGCCAATGGCGGGTGATGGCGGAGCGCCTCCCAAAGTGACCAACAGTTCTATCTCTGGGGGGTATAGATCCGACAATATAAACAGCCCTGTATTGCCTAACGGCTATATTTTATTGCAAGGTGCAAATGGTAATCTTGTAGGTATAACAAGAAAACCCAATGAAGATTTGGTTGTAATAGTCAACACCTCAAGAGGAGATATTCCATGCTATTTAAAAGCTTATCCGAAGCCATCCATTATAAATTTCTCTTCTACCTCTGCCAATATAAATTTTGGAGAATCAGCAACATTGTCGTGGACTACCAATAGAGCAACTCAAGTGTCTATAAACAATAATATTGGAAATGTTCAACCCAATGGAAGTACAGTTGTTTCACCACAATTAACAACAACGTACAAAATTACAGCCACAAACACTAGCGGTACAATTAATGGATTCACCACAATAAATGTCATACCTCTTCCGCCTACACTGACTAGTGGGAGCGTTTCATTTCGTACTACCGATAACGATAAAGATGATAACACAAATGTATCTGTTTTTATTAAGTCTGGAGGCAATACAGTAGCCAACTGGTCAGGAAGTGATGGGCATTGGAATGATAATTCGGATCATGGTCCATATGGATTATCCATAATCAATCATATTAGGAAAGATCAATTAATAGGACCAGGCCAGGCAGTATTAGTTGAGGCACCCACAGGTCATGACGAGTGGCATTTCAATTGGTCTGTAACTTTAAATTTCTCGGATGGCTCGTCAAAAAGATATGATTGGGGCGGTGGCAATGTCGATCACGATAGAACTACTATCACCCAGCCGCTACCATAGTAATTGTGTAAATATTAATTGCAAGAACTCTGACGAAATTCGTCAATTATATGTAATGTGATATATATAATCAACATGAAAAATATTCTAATAATATTTTTAACTACTTGTCTTTTTGGAGTAGTTAATGCACAGGTCAATAATCGAGTTATCGATACTTGTACGAATATTCTAAATCCTAAGGACCCAAAACAGATAAAACATTTTCCGTGGCGTCTTCCAGATTGGATTTGGAATAATGGTCAACTTAATCCATATATAACTGAAGATCAAAAGGCGGAGGAGATAAAAAAAATAGAAATCTTGCGAAAATGGAATCAAGAAAGCTACCCATCAGCTGATTCACTTGAGGATGTCATTGCTCATGATTTGGGTAGCAAATTTTCGTTGATAGACTTATCGCGACAAGGCAAAAACTATATGAATGTTGGGAATGGCTTTAATTTAAGCCTACTTTTAGATCCAGCGTTTGAAGTGGATTTCTCTCAAACTATAAATAAAGCTGCCTCCGCCTTTCTTGAAATCGCATTAAGTGAGAGAGTCTTGCAAGAAGCGTTTGATAGTGCAATTTTGGAACTCACCCCTAAAACAGAGATGTATGAGATTGCAACTACTAGTCATAAGCAAAAATATACCAAAGCTTATCTAAACGAAATAAGATGGCGGATTAAGCCTTCATCTATTGAGGGATTTAAACAACAGATTAAAAACGCCTTAAGTACAGAAAATGGCGATCCTGCTTTACTGATTATTACATCTGGTAATATGCCTCCATGGTGGGGTTGGTCATATTTGAATTACTTCTATGACCCAAACCAAAGTCTAAAGCGATTGGCGCCTCCTCATAACTATATATATATAGAGTTTAATACAGATAGTTTTTCAACCAATAAAAGTGTAGCTTTCTGGACGTCAAAAATAGCACATGAACTTTTACATAATTTGGGCTATTTGCACCCTGTTTATAAATGTCCCCATGAAAGAGACATTAATAATATTGGCAAAAATAAAGCTTTCATTATAGCTTATGAACGGGCAATATGGAAGAGAGCAAAAGAATTAAATTTGGAATAGTCTATCCCATTTCTATATTTTTAGTCACTTCCCTTATAGCCAAAAGATTACATAGTATACCTCTATAACACAACCCTTTTTGCACCGGGACACCCCCCTATTTCCCCACATTTTACCCCCAAACCAAAATTCCTCTTTTAAATCTTGCCAAAAACCCTATTTTCGCACCCGAATTAGGCGGTAGCTGATTCAGATTCAAAAAAAATAAATCAATCATAGCTAATGGCAAACGTTGGTAAAATAAAGCAGATCATCGGACCCGTAGTGGACGTGAGCTTCGAAGTGGGCGGTGTACTGCCCGGGATATTAAATGCTCTCGAGGTCACTCGTGAGAATGGACAGAAAGTAATCCTCGAAGTGCAGCAGCACCTCGGTGAAGATGGTGTCAGGACCGTAGCGATGGACTCTACAGACGGCCTGCGCCGTGGTATGGAGGCTGTCGATCAGGGCGCCCCGATCACTATGCCGGTAGGCGAGAGCATCAAGGGCCGCCTTTTCAACGTAATAGGTGAAGCAATCGACGGTATCAATATACCTGTCAGCAAAGAAGGCGGATACCCTATCCACCGCCAGCCGCCTCCATATGAGGACCTGGCTACTGACGCCGACGTACTTTTCACAGGTATCAAGGTGATCGATCTGCTTGAGCCATACGCCAAGGGTGGTAAGATCGGTCTCTTCGGAGGTGCCGGTGTAGGCAAGACGGTTCTCATCATGGAGCTGATCAATAACATCGCAAAAGCATATTCAGGTCTCTCGGTATTCGCAGGTGTAGGTGAGCGTACCCGTGAGGGCAATGACCTCCTCCGTGAAATGATCGAATCAAACGTGGTCAAGTACGGCGAAGAATTCAAGCACAGCATGGAGGCCGGTGGCTGGGACCTCGACAAGGTAGATCCGGTGCAACTGGCACAGTCACAAGCCACCCTCGTATTCGGACAGATGAATGAGCCGCCTGGAGCACGTGCCCGTGTGGCCCTCTCTGGTCTGACCATCGCTGAGTACTTCCGTGACGGAGACAAGAACGACTCTAAGGGTGGAAAAGATATCCTCTTCTTCATCGACAATATATTCCGTTTCACACAGGCAGGATCTGAAGTGTCAGCTCTCCTCGGCCGTATGCCATCAGCGGTGGGATATCAGCCTACTCTCGCTACGGAGATGGGTCTGATGCAGGAGCGTATCACTTCTACCAAGAGGGGTTCGATCACATCAGTTCAGGCGGTTTACGTACCTGCAGATGACTTGACCGATCCGGCTCCGGCTACTACCTTCGCTCACCTTGACGCGACTACGGTTCTTAGCCGTAAGATCGCCGAGCTCGGTATCTACCCTGCGGTGGATCCACTGGATAGCACATCACGTATCCTCAACGCTCACGTACTGGGCGAAGAGCACTACGGCTGCGCCATGAGGGTGAAAGAAATACTTCAGCGCTACAAAGAACTCCAGGATATCATCGCCATCCTCGGTATGGACGAGCTCAGCGAAGACGACAAACTGGTCGTGACCCGCGCTCGCCGTGTACAGCGTTTCCTCTCTCAGCCGTTCCACGTAGCAGAGCAGTTCACTGGTCTCAAGGGTGTACTGGTATCGATAGATGAGACGATCAAGGGATTCAACATGATCCTCGCAGGTGAAGTAGATAAATACCCCGAGGCTGCATTCAACCTCGTAGGTAACATCGAAGACGCTATCGCAAAGGGCGAAAAACTCTTGGCGGAAGCATCTAAATAAGACACTAGATGCTAGACGCTAGATACTAGAGAATGCAAAATGCATTTGTCTAACGTCTAATGTCTAACGTCTTAAATCTAAAACAATGATACTAGAAATATTGACCCCCGAGAAAAAGCTATATAGCGGCGAAGCCAGTAGTGTCACACTGCCGGGCGTAGATGGCAGCTTCCAGATATTGAACAGGCACGCGCCTATCATCTCTGCACTCGGCAAAGGCACTATCAAGTACAAAACAGGCAGTGAAACTAAAACGCTTACCATTAGCGGTGGTTTTGCTGAATGCCTAAAAAATAAAGTGATCGTGCTCGTCGAAGGCGCTAACTAATAGCCCTGACATACTCATATTAAAAGCCCATGAATATCTCATGGGCTTTGTTTTTATATATATGCATCTAAAATAAGTACATTAGCTATCATGGGATGGAAAGCCACCATAGCCCGATGGGCAGCCAATATCATAGTGCCGCGCATATACCGCGAGCATCGGGATGCCATAGCTATCCAGGAGAGAATATTGGCACAGCTGATATCCAAAGCCACAGGCACTCAGTTCGGCAGGGAGCATGACTTCAAAGGGATAAAGTCATACAAAGATTTTCGCGTAGCAGTACCTATACGCGACTATGAGGGCATCAGGCACTACATAGAGATGATCGCCAAGGGGAAAGAAGATGTCCTCTGGCCAGGCCTGCCACTCTATTTTTGCAAATCATCCGGCACTACGTCAGGTGTCAAATATATTCCTCTTACCAAAATCTCTATCAACTCCCAGATCACAGCAGCACGAAATTCGCTGCTCATGTATGTGCATGAGACTGGCATCTCTGATTTCTTTGACCTTAAAATGATCTTCCTGCAGGGCTCACCTGTACTCGATAAGCATGGTGTGATACCGAGCGGCCGCCTCAGCGGTATCGTCTATCATCATGTGCCTGCTTATCTGACTAAGAACCGCATGCCATCCTATGATACCAACTGTATAGAGGATTGGGAAGAAAAAGTAGAAGCGATCGCAAAAGAAACACTGAAAGAGAAGATGTCCCTTATCAGTGGTATTCCACCCTGGGTCGTGATGTACTTTGAGAAGCTGATCGAGCTGACAGGCAAGAAACATATAAAAGATATATTCCCTGATTTCTCGGTATTCGCCTATGGCGGGGTCAACTACGAGCCATATCGTGCTAAGATCGAAAACCTGATAGGTCGCAAGGTGGCAAGTATAGAAACATATCCGGCTAGTGAAGGCTTCATAGCCTATCAGGATTCGCAGCGGGAGAAAGGGCTACTGCTGAATGTAAACGGAGGAATCTTCTATGAGTTCATCAAGCCAGAAGATATAGGGAGCGGTCCATCTAAACGCATCTCCATTGCCGATGTGGAGATAGGGGTCAACTATGCCCTCATTCTAAATACAGATGCTGGCCTTTGGGCATATAACATAGGAGATACCATCCGCTTCGTGTCAAAGGCTCCTTATCGCATCATAGTGACCGGTCGTATATCACATTATATATCCGCCTTCGGCGAACATGTGATAGGAGAGGAGGTAGAATATGCGCTCATGCGCGCTGCATCGGAGAATGATGTATCTGTGAGCGAATTTACCGTAGCGCCGCAAGTAGATACCGCTGAGGGTATACTGCCATATCATGAGTGGTTCGTCGAGTTCGCGAAAGCCCCATCAGATATCAGGTCATTTGAAGCAAAGGTCGATCAGTATATGCAGGAGAAAAATGTCTACTACAAAGACCTCCGCGATGGCAATATCCTCCAGCAGCTAAGGATCCGCTCATTAGCACAAGGCAGCTTCGTCAGTTACATGAAAAGCCTCGGCAAGCTCGGCGGACAAAACAAAGTTCCTCGCCTTAGCAATGACAGAAAAGTAGCGACAGCATTGATAGAAATACAAGGACGGATATTTACTGACGAAAACTAACCAGGGAAATGAAGTCAATGAAAAAACAATTGCTCTTTTTATTAGGCGTGGTGATAACACTGACCGCTATGTCGCAGGATCAGAAGGCTGCTGAAGCCTTCAATGCAAAAGCAAAACAGATCGACAGTATTTTCGCTAAACCTATTATCGTACCTGCTTCGCAGAAATTCTCAACGGCTCCCACGGGCAGAGTGTACTATCGGTACAAAATAGAGAAACTGAACTCTG
>JAOQAO010000231.1 GCA_025963485.1 Bacteroidota bacterium
TAGAGCGTATAGCTCCTGAAAAGAAAAGTATCGTACAAACATATACCGGCAAGACGCCGATCTTTGACAATTTCAGCATCACCAAGCAGATCAAGGCATCCTTTGGCAAGCAGGTCAATATAGGCAACGGTGTCTATGTGATCATCGAGAAGACCGAGGCATGCCACGTGATAGATGTCAACTCTGGCCACCGCGTGAGCCTCGAGGGCAGCCAGGAGGTCAATGCCCTGCAAGTGAATATCGAAGCAGCAGAGGAAATATGCCGCCAGATGCGCCTGCGTGATCTCGGGGGTATTATCGTTATCGACTTCATAGACATGAAGCATCCGGATAATAAGAAGATCCTTTATGACAAGATGAAGGGCTTTATGGATCATGATAAAGCAACACACACGATACTGCCGCTTTCTAAGTTTAATATCATGCAGGTGACCCGCGAGCGTGTACGTCCGGAGGTGACCATCGCGACTACGGAGGAGTGCCCTACCTGCGGAGGTACAGGTACTATCGGTTCGTCACTGCTGCTGATAGACGAGATACACAATGACCTCGACCACCTGCTCAATACGCACAAGACACTCAAACTCTATGTGCATCCTATCATAGCTGCTTACTTCAAGAAAGGCTTCCCGTCACTACGTATGCAGTGGCTCTTCAAATACAAGAAGTTCATCCGCATCTTCACCAATGAGAACTTCCCGATCACGGAGTATAAGTTCTTTGATGAGCATGATGAGGAGATCAAGATCGACTAAGGTCTTTGATGGCTTTATTGATCCATATCTCGTAATAGAATATAGCCTGGATATTTTTCTCGGTGGGTATTGCTGCGAGTGTTTTCAGCTCGGCGCTCAATTTCTGTAATGCCGTTTCTTTTTCTTTTTTGCTTGTCCTGCGCCAACTATCGGATAGAAATTTTAGCACCGCCTTTTCAGACTGCGTCACGCTCCTGAATTTTTTGATAAAAAGCATCGTCGAGGAGGCCAGCGATTTGCAGACCGTATAGCTGCCTAGCTGGTAGTATATAATACCCATCGCCATACGGCTGGATGTCTGCGGATCACCATTACCTTGTTTTACAGTATATGACAGGACTTTATCAAACCATTTGAGGCTCGTGTTGTAATCTTCTATAAGGAAAGCGAGTTTGGCGGCAAAATAATAAGGCATAAGTCGTCGCTGCGGCATGATGTTTTTCTCGACTGTTTCCGCTTCTCTGTCAAATTTTTGGAGCAATGCTATGACCTCTTCCTTGCTTCGTTCACCATTTCTGTACCCGATCTGATATAGTTGCAGCATCGTGTCTACATAGTGGGCATCAAAGGTCCTGTCAAGAAATACCTTATCCAGGGGAAGCTTATGATAGTACCTGGTTTTTATTTTTTCCAACATTGCCATTGCATCTTTGACCATACCGGCGTGTATCATGGTGTTGATCAGGTTTTGTACGTCCACCATATACAGTTTTTCATCCACGCTGGTTTCGATGGGATATTGCTCTTGTATATTCAGGCTCTCCAGCCTGTGTCGGACCGCGGTGTCTCTTTCTCCGAGCATAGTATATATGGCTGCTTTGATATTGGACTGTATGGCCCTGATATAGGGGCTGGCATATTTTTCACTTATCAGGTCATCGGTCAGTATCTTACGGATCTCCATTTGATAGGCCTCCGAAGGTATCTGGGTGGAGAGGCCTTTAATCTTTGTCAGTTGGAATGTTATTTTCTGCAACCGCCAAAAGGTCATTTGATTATTAAGCGCCTCCTCCGTCTCTGCGATGTTTACATCCCATAGCTCAAATTTCTCTTCCCCATTCAAGCGCATGTATCCATTGATATTTCGCTGCATTGCATAAAATTTCATCAGCAGTATGAAGTCAGACGCTTTTTTCGCCTCTTTTATTGCTTTTTCAGTCAGGTCTGCTGCCATTTCATAGCAGCCTTTTTGAAACAGGATCAGGGTATCTGCAAATGCATTGCTGCGGCTGATATCTGCATCAGTGCTATGATGCTCTCTCAAAGCACGAAAGAGAACCTCCTGCAGGTAGTCCTTCTCGTGCGCCAGATTCGCCTTTGTTTTCTTTAGCTTTTTACAAAGTATAGCAGCATCATAGTTATCTACCTTTTGCAGCGCTTCATATAGCTTTACGTATCCCTGCCCCTTGCTATTTTTTGCAGCATATTCTCTGAAGAATTTTTTCTCAGCAGCCGTGAGGTTGTGGATGAGGTCTACGAGTTGATCCTGTTTTCTCATGGGCATACGTTTAGGTGGCCAGCATTCCGATTTTTATCGAAAAACTGATTTTAAAGTACAAATTTCTGAAACTATATTATAGAAAGAGAAGGCACAAGCATTGAATAACTGCTATGCTATCTTATTCTGCTTGCCCGCCTTGTATTCTTTGTACACCTCGCGCACCATGCCATCGGAGAGGCCTATCTTAGGTACATAGATCTTTGTAGCACCGACATATTTCATGATCGTGGTGAATATCTCTCCGGCGGGTACGATCACGTCTGCACGGTCGGGATTGAGATCAAATAGCTTCATGCGATCGTCTACAGAGTAGCGCTTGAGTTTGGTCACTATCTCGCTGAGCAGATCGTAAGTGAGGGGCTTGCCCTGCTTGAGTTCGGCCATTTTGAAGAGGCGGTTGATATTGCCGCCGGAGCCTACGAGGGAGAATGCCTTGATGGTTTTGGTTTCCTTCTTCAGCCAGTCTTTGAGTTCTTTCCAGTGTTCTTTATTGACCTTGTCGCTGAGTACACGTATAGTGCCGATGTCAAAGGACTTCGCTGCGGTAGCTTTGCCTTTGATAAAGACGGTGATCTCTGTGCTGCCGCCGCCGACATCTATGAAGAGGCAGTCGCTGCCGATATTTGAGGCGATGAAGTTCTGGCTATTGAATATCATGCCTGCTTCGCTATTACCGGAGATGATGTCGATTTTGATGCCTGCTTCTTTCTCTATACGCTTGACGATCTCGTCGCCGTTGCTGGCTTCGCGCATGGCTGATGTGGCGCAGCCTTTGTAATGGATGATGTCATTGACCTTCATCAGGTATTTGTAGCCTATCATGGCATCAACGAGCTTTTTGACAGTATGCTCGGGGATCTTGTGGTCCTTAAAGGCGTCTGCGCCGAGCCTCACCGGTACGCGTATGAGGCTATTCTTTTTGAACATGGGCTCCGCCCCGGGTGTTTCTATGACATGCTCTATGAGCAGACGGACCGAGTTGGAACCTATATCGATTGCAGCAAACTTCTTTATCTCCATTGTAGCATTTAGTGAAGATGAAAATACGGCATCGGTATGTCTAAGGGGAAAAGTAATTATCAACTGTGTGTTAGGTAGTCATATGCATTGCTGATATGATAGATTCCAGTGAAAACTAATGATTTGAACAGAGTTTGAAATATTATATATTACACTCTTACACGAAAACTACTTATGAAGGAACTTAAACTATTTCTTAAAGTCCAAAGAGTTAAGCCTGTAATTGCTTTTATTACCGAGTTCACAGGACTCGTTGTTCTTTTTTTTATCATATTATCTACCCTTGAGGAAAGTGCTCTTAAGTTCTGGGCGAAGACTGATTTTGCAAAGCATGAAGGAAGATTTAATTATATCTTTTTCGTTTGTCTTTTAATATTTTCAATAGGTATAGCGTATATATATACCGCTCAAAGAAAAAAAAGTATACAGGTCATAGACCTTTTTATAGTGTTTATCTGGGCCTATATCAGATTTTCCGATAAATATAATTTGCTTCCCAATGGATCGCCTATCTGGATATTAAAATATGTGGATTGTATTATTGTATTCATTGGTATTTCGTTTTTAATACCAGGCATAGGCCTTTTGTTCAAATTAACACAGAAGAACCATAGCGATCTTGAAACCGATAAAAATGTATTTATTCCGGATCTTGATATTAAACAAATCGCAATTATCAAATCGAAGATCAATCGCACCCCATTACAAGAGGAGCTTCGAAAAATAGATCAAGAGTGTCTTAATTTATATCCCTTTGCTCAGGAAATTGCAATTCTTCTAAGAGGGCTGAGGCCCGAAAAAGCGTTTTCTGTGGGAATAGAAGGTGACTGGGGAAGCGGCAAAAGCTCTTTGCTTGAGATGATTAAGGATAATCTGCCGGAAACTTATGAAGGATATAAAATAACGAAAATTGATTTCACGCCCTGGTTGTATCCAGATGAAAAATCAATGATTGCTAACTTTTTTACGACCTGGAAGGAAAATTTTTCAAATGATATCAGGCTTTCAAAAACATTTTCTCAGTATGGAGATGTTTTATCCAAAGTTGAAAAAGAGGTTTTCAAAACGGAGTTATTAAATTTTTTATTTAAAAAGGAATCTTCTTACAAAGAATTGCGAGAAGCAATAGAAAGTAGTTTTAAAGAACGAAAGGAAATTTTTTATTTTTTTATTGATGATTTAGACAGAGTAGGGAAAGAGGAGGTTATTGAGGTAATCAGATTGTGCCGGCTATTAGCTAATTTCCCGAATACAATATATGTGCTTGCGTATGATAGAAAATATATTGACTCTGCAATGAGTCTTTTAACTACAGATACGTCTAAACAGGTTCAGTTTTTCGATAAAATTGTTCAAATAGAATTTAAGGTACCAGCAATAACGGAGCAAAAATTAAAAAACTATTTGGCGAAACTATTAAAAGAGCAACTTATAAATTTAAATCTTATAGTTTCCCCTGATCTTTCTGAAATTGATGTTGTTTGTAGCAAGGATTATGTGATCTGGTACTTAAAGAATATTAGATCTGTAAAGAGATTTATAAATAATTTTTTACTCAGATATCGACTGTGCTATTCACAAGTAGATTTCCAAACTTTTTTTCTATTTGAATTGTTCTTCTTCAGATACAAGGAGAGTTACACAATGTTATATGAAAAAAGGAATGAGTGGCTTATAATTTGCGGAGGAAGTGTGAATCTACATGCAGTTGATCATTCAGTGGTTGAAAGGAATTTTGGTCTTAAAAATTTTGACTCCAATAAAGAATTTTCAATCCTTAATGATATCTTTTGGAACCGATCAATATTTAGGAGTATCAATAAAAATATAGATTCATATTTTGTTTTGGCCGGACCAGAAGATAATATTACTATGGAAGAATTTTCTGAGTGGTTATCTTTAACTGATAGTGAGAAGATCAAAAACTTCAATTTATGGCTAAAGAATAACTCCTTACCATCATTCGTAAGAAATCTTACAGAATGGATTATCAATAATGATAATCTTGGGTATAATTTTAAGGGGAAATCTAACAAATCGCAAAGTTCCAGGTATGCGCATATAGACAGGATCGTGGAAATAATAACTCTCATAAGCGAACCTATTTTTTTCGAAGATACTATGGGCAAGAATAGTGATGCAGTTGTGAATATCCTTGTAGTTTTTTTGAATAAGGTTCCGGATCAGGCAGACTTAATATATGAAATCATCACAAATTTAATTCCTGTGGGTATGAACTTGCAAGGAATTAAAAGAGGACTATTAAACTCTAATGGTTTTGAGGTATTTGGGGATGAAAGAACGAAATATGTAAGGGCCATTTCTGCTGAATTGGATTATCCTCCCTATAATAAGTCTCATAGTCCTTATGAGCACCCAGCAACGCATTTCGAAAGAATTCATGAATTAAGTGAAGTTCCATGGATTACTAGGGCTTTCCCATTAGACGACGTTGAATGTGGAATTATTGGTCCTAGTTTTCTCTTTGAGAGAGAGTTTTATTCAATATTTGATGCTAACGATATAGAATCAGCGTTGTTGTTTATGCAGGTAGATGATTTTTGTGATATAAGTCTAAATGGCCATTTCATAAGTGCTAAAAATGACTTTGATTTTCATAATAATGATAGCGTAAAAATGCCAATAGACATTACACTCCATATAAAATATGGTAAAAACGAACTTGCATTTACGATAAGAAACTATGGTAGGGAAGATGGCAATACTGAAAATAACCCTTACGGATTTGCCTATAAATTGATTGTAAAACCAAGTAAAGTAGGCCGCCGTCCCAAAGAAGATTTAAGCGATGTCGATGTATATGACGACTATGACAATGATCCTAGATATGAGAAATTGGGTTCTGAGGGATCACGGGAAGATCGGAAACTAAATTAATACGACGCAGAAACAAGTTCGCTGCCTTATCACTTCACGCCTCTTATAAAATAGGAGAGGTATAGATTAAAAATCCCCATCCAAATCCGATCAGGTCTGCACCTTCTTCAGGTATTGGTATATTTTCTCCTGAGCGCGGACCTTGACGGGAGAGGCGGAGTGGCGGTAGGTATTGTCCTGAGGCAAATTCAGCACACGTGACTTGACATTGTCGGCCCACTGTATCTCGAGGATGTCGAGGAGCTCTTTCTGCAGGTGGCGGTCTGTGATAGGGCAGGAGATCTCGATACGCGTATCGAGATTGCGCGCCATCCAGTCTGCTGACGAGATGAAGTAGGTTGGATCGCCTTCATTGGCAAAAATGAAGATACGGGAGTGCTCCAGGTAGCGGTCTACTATGCTGATGGCCTCGATGTTCTCGCTCATGCCTGGTACGCCGGGGATGAGCGCGCAGATACCGCGGACGATGACGCGTATGGGCACGCCGTGATTGCTTGCTTCGTAGAGTTTTGCGATCATCTCCTCATCTACCAGGCTGTTCATCTTGAGGAATATGCCGGCTTTCTTACCATGCTTTGCGTTGTGTATCTCTACATCGATGAGCTGCATGAACTTTTTGCGGGTGCGCAGCGGCGATGGTATGAGGTATTTGTACTGGCGTACGATATAGTTTCGCTCGAAGAAGTCAAACACATGTGCTACCTCGGATGTGATATGAGGGTCGGCTGTGAGCAGCGACTCATCGCTGTATACATTTGAGGTGACCTCATTGTAGTTGCCCGTACTGATATTGACATACATTTTGTTCTTGCCTTTTTCCTCGCGCTGGATGAGGCAAAGCTTGGAGTGTACTTTGAGGCCTTGTACGCCATAGATGACATGTATATTTTCCTCGGCGAGCGCTTTAGCCCATTTGATATTGGCTTCCTCATCAAATCGTGCCTGCAGCTCTACGACGACAGTGACGTCTTTGCCGTTGCGCGCGGCATTGATGAGGGCGTTGATGACTTTAGATTTCTTAGCCGCGCGATAGAGGGTGATCTTGATGGATTTGACTGTCGGGTCTATGGCAGCCTCACGCAGCAGCTCTATGAATTGCCCGAAGCCCTGATAGGGATAGTGGAGCAGTATGTCACGCTTTTTGATCGCATCAAACATACTCTTGTCTTTGACGAGCGCCGGATGCGCGAGTGGTTTGTAATCCTCATAGCGCAGGTTCTTGGCGCCGAGCTGAGGGAAGGACATAAAGTCTTTGAAATTGTGGTAGCGGCCGCCGGGTATGAGGTTGTCGTATTTGCGCAGCTTCATACGGCTGGTGAATACTGCCAGCAAATCAGGTGGCATGCTTTGGTCAAATACAAAGCGTACCGGGTCGCCTTTCTGGCGGTTCTTTACGCTCTTCGATATCTTATCTAGGAAGCTCTGGGAGACGTCATTATCTATATCGAGTTCGGCATCGCGGGTGAGTTTGACTGTATATCCTTCTATCCTGTCAAAGGGGAAGATGGAGAATACCTCGGGCAGATTGTGCCGAATGATATCGTCCAGGAGGATGACGTATTGATTATTATTGACTGATGGTAGTATGACAAACCGGGCTGCGGCATCCGCAGGTATCTCCAGCAGTGCATACTGCGTCATTTTGGGCTTACCATTTACGGAGAGCTTGACACCGAGGTAGATGGACTTGTCTTTGAGGTATGGGAAATGCTTGACCTGATTGAGCATGATTGGCACGAGCGACGGACGTACATTGTCGGCAAAATAGTTTTTGACAAATTTGCTCTGTGCAGCTGAAAGTTTAGTCTCGTCTATGATATGGATACCATGTGTGCGAAGCTCATGCTGTATCTCCTTGTAGGTCTTCTCAAACTGGAGATTCTGCTGGATCACGATCTTCTGTATCTCATCGAGGAGTTTATGCGGCTTGACATGGAGCTGGGTTTTAGCCTTCTTGCCAAAATCCATGACCCGCTTGAGTGTAGCGATCCTGACGCGAAAAAATTCATCGAGGTTATTGGAGAAAATAGCGAGGAACCTGAGGCGCTCCAGTATAGGAACGGTCTTGTCTTCCGCCTCCTGCAACACTCTCTCATTGAAGGATAGCCAGCTTATATCTCTATTGACAAACTTGGGATTCTTTACCATATGATACTATATCACTCCGGCCAAAATAGTAAAGAAAACGCAAAGCCAATGTTAAGGATTTAGCAAACAAATCGTGGCAAGCCTCTTGATGTATGATCTTTAAGGGCCTGAATTACATCCAGATACCGTTTGGTAGCTTGTGTTTGGTATGGCCGCGGCAATCTTTTTTTGTATTGCAGGAGGATGAAACTAACAGCGTTAGTATGAGAAATATGGCAGATATTTTCCTGATGTAAATCATATACTATTAACGAAATGACAGGCTTTATGTTGTCACTTCCTTAGCTCTTTAGGTTTCAAAAACCATTCCAGTTTGCCCCCTGCATCGATAGATCTCCAGTCATCGGTATCAAAAGTAATCAGGACCGCTCCCGTAGTAGGCACATTGTCTACGCCGGTATTGGTGTAGCGATTGACAAAGTCGGTAATAGATGGATTGTGACAGATAACGACTGCATTTTTAGGTTTTTTATCGAGCCCCTGAAGGTGCGACAATATCTCTAAGGTAGATGATTCATAAAGGGACCTGTCCTGAACGATGTCTGCAAACTTATAATCCCATTCATCGCAGATGATCTTAGCGGTTTGCAGGGTTCTCCTGGCCGGGCTGGCAGCGATATAGTCCGGTTTAAAACCTTTCTTCCTGATCTCTTTCGCTATCAGGCGGGTGTCCTCTTTGCGGTCCTCGCGTATGGGCCGGTCAAAATCGGCAGGTGAACTATTCCAGTCTGATTTGGTGTGTCTGATGAGCAGTACGGACTTCATAACGTTAATTTAATTTCCGTTAATTGTTTTTGAATACTTTTGCCATAGTGAAGATAAAAGGATCAGCCAGGATATTGTCGGTCGCTTTACTGCTTAGTATATTCCTATACTCGACAGCAGTGAGAGAGCTTCACTATGCCTTCTCTGTCAAATATCATACCACTACACACAATCACAAGTGTGAAAATCACATACACTCTACTGAAAAGGAAGATGACTGCTCGATCTGTAAAATAGATGTCAATCACATTTATAATCATACGCTGGTCTCCGTCGTATGTACGACAGTTTTCCTGGTGCGGATCTCCGCACAGACAGCCGTAGAAATAATTTTCTCCCCGGAGTTTGCCGCTTACCATCTTCGCGGTCCGCCTGCTATAGCTTAAGCCCAATTTATACATCCTATGCCGTCATGCACCATGACCGGTATTGGCATTACGACTATGCATCACTGATCCTATGTGAGCGTCATGGAGCGAATGGATTAAGTAATTACCTAAATAAAATCAAGTGAAATATATCAAGTACATCATAGTACTGATGCTCGCATCTGTAGGCGCTCTCGCGCAAAACAGCCTCAGCGGCAAAGTCTATGATAAAGAAACAAAAGAACCGCTCTACGGAGCGGCCATATACGTGACCGACCTGAAGACCGGTACTGTGACTGACACCGCAGGAGGATTTGAGCTGAATAACCTGCCAAATGGAAAACTGCTGCTGGAAATAAAAATGGTAGGGTACACTACGCAGGCGATCACGGTAAATACCGGAGCGGCACAAGGCGACCTCACTATCTATATGACACACACAGCAGGTGAGCTGCAGGAGGTGATCGTGACCGGCGTATCTAAAGCCACGGAGATCAACCGCAGTCCGGTACCTATCGTGGTGGTCAATCATGACTACCTGCTATCCAACTCCGCCACTAATGCGATAGACGCCCTGACCAAAATACCAGGTGTCACTGCTGTCACCACCGGCCCCAATGTGTCCAAACCATATATCAGAGGGCTGGGATTTAACCGTATACTGACCTTATATGATGGCTCACGACAGGAGGGGCAGCAGTGGGGTGATGAGCACGGCATCGAGGTGGACCAATACGGGGTGGACAGAGTAGAGATCATCAAAGGACCGGCGAGCCTGAGCTATGGATCAGATGCACTGGCCGGTGTGGTCAATCTCATCCCCACGCGTCCTGCACCAGAGGGAAGGCTGCAAGGGGACATCACACTGGACTATGGGACTAACAACCGTGAGCTAGGCGGATCGGCGATGATCAAAGGGACGAAACAAGGTGTCGACTGGATAGCGCGTATATCGCATAAGCAAGCGATCGATTATATCAATAAATATGACGGACGTGTTTTTGCTACTGCCTTTAGCGAGACAGATGCCAGCGGATCGATAGGCATACATAGAGAGTGGGGATACTCGCATGTCAATTTCTCTCTCTACGATGACCTGCAGGAGATACCGGATGGTGGCCGTGACAGCGCTTCACGGAGATTTACCCGCCAGATAGATGAAGCGGGCAATACAGAAATAGTATCTAATCACGATCTCCATAGCTATAAGATCGAAGTGATACATCAGCGTGTACAGCACTATAGGGTCAATGCAGACAATAGCTTCCGGCTCGGGCAGGGGGCCGGTATACTCGATGTCGACCTGGGCTATCAGCGTAGCGTACGCAGGGAGTTTAGCCATCCGGTGCTATCAGATATCGCGGGATTGTACCTGATACTGGATGCTTTCAACTATGATATCAAATACCACATGCCGGAGATCAGGCAGTGGGACCTGACGATAGGTTTCAATGGAGACTATCAGAGGAACTCTGTGACCTCAGGGACCGAGTTTGTGATACCCTCATATTCTCAATTAGATTTTGGTCCTTTCGCCGTGGTTAAAAAGAAGCTGGGAAAATTTGATCTCGAAGGTGGCCTACGGTATGATATCAGGATATTCAATAATCAGGAACTCTATACTGCGGCGAATCCTGTGACCGGATTCGATATGCCAGTGAGCGCCACTACAGCGGGAGCTGACAAGATATTCTCAAGCTATCATACTACTTTTCAGGGTTTGTCCGGTAGCATAGGAGCTACGTATAATGTCAATAAGCAATTGGCGCTTAAACTCAATTTTGCGCGTGGGTACCGTGCGCCGAATATCTCTGAGATATCTGCCAATGGTGTGCATCCCGGCACGAATATTTATCAGATAGGCAATCCCAGCTTTAAGCCTGAGTTTAGCCTCCAGCCTGATTTTGGTGTATCTTATAGCTCAAAGTACGTGGCATTTACAGCAGATGTTTTCTACAATTATATCCAGAACTATATCTACAATCAAAAGCTCAGCAGTGTCCATGGTGGTGACTCAGTGCTGGTAGCGGGCAACCAGACCTTTGAGTTTCAGTCGGCGCGGGCGCAGCTATATGGCGGCGAGGTGAGCCTTGATATACATCCTGTCACTTCTCTGCATATCGAGAATGCGCTGTCGCTGGTATATGCTGACTTCCTGGGGCAAAAAGGACAAGCGGTAGCAGATAGTGAGAGGTACTTGCCTCTTATTGCTCCGATACATGGCACGTCAGAGGTGCGTTACGATTTCAATATTAAAAAGGCACAGATCGTTAATGCCTTTGTCAAAGTCGGTGTGACCTATTATGCGAAGCAAACCAGGGTATACAGCGCCTTTGGCACCGAAACATCCACTCCGGGCTATGCCCTGCTGAACGCCGGTTTTGGTGCGGGTTTTGCCAATAAAAAGGGCAAAACCATCATGAGCCTGTACGTGCTGGGGTCGAACCTACTCAATACGGCGTATCAGGACCATCTTAACCGGCTCAAGTACTTTGAGCCCTATCCGGGCAATGCAACAGGCCACAATGGTATATACAATATGGGTACTAATATCTCGATCAAGGTGAATTTTCCGCTGGATTTCAAGATTTAAAGACTTTCCAGGTTTTTGGTGACCAGGTAGGAGTTAAGAGACCACGGCGACCATTTTGCCGGTGAAACCTGGAAAGTCCGGGCAATAATTCCCGCAGTTGGCGTTTTTAACGTAGCTGCGGGAATCTTCGGGATGTCCAAAGCGTATACGAGGTTGTTAGCATGTGAATATAGGGAGCAACGTATAATAGTTATTTTTAACCCTAATAATAAGAATGAAGAGATCCATCGTCATAGCTGTATGTACACTGTTCGCAGTCATGGCATTCCTCTATTCGTGCAAAACGGATACACCCCTATCTATCAATGAATACATCACTACTGCCAGGGTCATAGCTATTAATCAGACTGATCTTACTATTGATACTTTCCAGTATATAAATTTTAATGAGGCTGTGGCCAACCCTCCGCAGTATGTGGATACGATCAGGCTGAAGGCCAACACGATTTATTCTATACAGCTGAAGCTAATGAATGAGGCTAGTAACCCTTCTTTGGACCTATCGGACAGTATCACGGCCTTGGGTGATAATCACCTCATCGTATACAATATGGATCCATCGTCAGATATGGTGACGGTCAAAATAAAGGACAAAGATTCTAAGGGATTGCCGATAGGCCTCATGAGCACCTGGCAGGTAAAGGATACGACCAATGGCTCCCTGCGCCTGATCCTCTACCACCAGCCGGGCAGCAAGAATGGGACCATCACGCCGGGCAATGTCGACTTTGAGGCGGACTATCCGATAGTGGTGAAATAAATCTTCTCATTTCCGGCTCAACCCTCAAAGAGTTTGAAACCCTTTGAGGGTTCTCCGGCAAGTATAAATACAAAGCGGAACAGACTTATCGTCCATTCCGCTTTGTAATTTGTATTTCAATCCGAAATCAAAATTCCGAATTCCGAAATCAGATATTTTTCCTGTGCCCTACCCATACGAAACGCTTGTTGACGTATTCCGGATTGGTGAAGGTTGCGTTGCCGGCAGGATTGCCACCAGTGACGTGAAAGTCGCTGAAGGTCGCATGCTGATTGACAAAGATGCCACCAGTGAGATTGAATGAGACCGGGGTGAATACCGATTCCATTTCTTCCTCTATTAGTTTCGCTACATCATCGTTGGTCGTGTATGCAGCACAAGTGATCGCACCGTGTTTGCCAGCCATTTCTTTAGCGAGTTCGACAGACTGCGTAGTGTTTTTTGTTTTGATCACGAGCACTATCGGGCCGAAGAGTTCATTCTCGTAGATGCCGAAGTCTTTGGCTCCCACCTCCAGTACTATTACAGACGATGTACGTGCCTCAGGATATTCTGCATTGGCTACTTTGCCGGGCTCGAGGAGCGTGGTGGCGATGTCCTTCACAGAGTCTATTCTCTTCATGGTAACGTCGCTCTGTATAGCGCCGAGTGTGCCAGGGCCCATAGCAGGGTGCTTGGCTATGCCGCTGATCGCATCGACGAGGGCTTTGACTGTGTCGTCATAACTGATATGGCCAGCCGCAGAGTTGATACCGCCTTCCGGGATAAAGAAATTCTGCGGAGCAGTACACATCTGCCCTGAGTATAGCGATACGGAAAATGCGAGATTCTGGACTACTGCTGCGAGATCGTTTACCGAGTCGATGATGACCGAGTTGACGCCTGCCTTTTCTGTGAAAGTAGTTTTGCCGGGCAGTGCCTCTATCACTTTGCCGAAGGCAGAGCCGCCGGTATAGTCGATGAGCTTCACGAGCGGATGCTCAGCCAGTTTCTTTGTGATCAGTTTGTCAGAACTGTCGGCTGCGAGCTGCACGATATTTGGATCATGGCCTTTCTGATGCAGGGCGTTCTGTATCTCTGCCACGACTATTGCGATAGCGTATACAGACTTGGGATGCGGCTTGACGATGGCGGTATTGCCAGTGACTAGTGTCGCGAAAAGCCCCGGCACCGTATTCCAGGTAGGGAAAGTAGAGCAGCCTATGATAAGGCCGATACCCTTAGGCACTGCGTGATAATGTTTTTCGAGTCTGAGGGTTGCTTTGCCGGCTGGTTTTTCCCAGGTGATAGATGACGGGAAACGCTTCAGCTCTTCCCAGCCCATGGCCAGTGCCTCGAGTGCGCGGTCGCTCGCATGCGGCCCGGATGCCTGGAAGCTCATGACGAATGACTGGCCTGTCGTATGCTGAGTAGCCTGTGCGATCTCAAAGAAACGATTCTTAACGCGCTCCAATGCGTCGATCAGTATATCTGCACGTTCATCGGCAGATATCTTTTTCCACTCGTCAAAGGCACGGCCGGCGCGCACGATCAGCGTGTCTACTTCGAATGTAGGATACGTGATGCCAAGCGGCTTCATAGTATATGGCGAAACTTCTTCACCGACCCATGATACAGGGTTCTGCTGATGGAGCTGTTCAAATTTTTTGCCGAGCTGCTCGTTGAATGCTTTCAGGCCCTGTGCGGGCGCGTCTTCGCCATACGCTTTTGGCGACTCAGGATATTGAGCGAAAAAAGTACGTGCGTGAATAGCCTTGACGGCATTTTCTGCGATCTCTCTGTTGGATGGACTCAATAATGACATATGAATGATTTTCGATTGTTAAATTATGAAGGCTGAAAGTAAAGTATTTTAAATAGATACCCAAAATACAAAATATGGCACACGGATGACACACGGATAATAGTGGAATACAAACGGATCAATACAGTGATCTAAGCACTTAACTCTGTCAGCTTCTCCATGATCCAACCTTTGTCCGCTATCTGCCTGGTCTTTTCTATTTCCAGTTTCAGGGCTGCTATTTTTTTCTGGTCTTTGACATCGGCGCGGAAAAGCTTGAGCGTATAACGGACAAAGTTGCCGTACACGGAGCGCTGCGTGTCGGAGATCAGTTTTTTGCGGCTGAGGAGGATGCGGAAGCTCTCTTTGAGCGACTGGAGCGGCTGGTATTCGCCGAGCTCGTAGTAGGTCTTCATCAGCGTGGTCTTGGCATCGAGCTGGTAGAATACGTCGTCGTAGTCTACCGTGCCGAGGAGTTCGAGTACCTGATCATATTTTTTTGCGGCAAAGGCATAGCGCGCCATATTAAATGTATAAGCATTCTCCCTGTCGCGATCAGAGATATGCGGTGCATAGTCTTTGATAAAATCTGCAGCCCACTTGAGTTCTTTGGCCCGGAGGGCGGTAGTAACGATATTTTTAAACTCCCAGGGAGACAGCGAGCCTGTGTGTGTGAGCAGGCCATCTTTCAGTTGCTGCTTGTAGAGAATAAAGATCTTCTGAACGTAGGTGAGATCCCCTTTATTTATCATACGGATGCAGTAGTTGATCGCAAAGGCATATAGCTGCTCTGCTTCCTGCGTGGGGAATAGGTGTATGTGGCGGGAAAGCAATTCCCTGAGCCTGTCAAAATTTGCATCGCCATCTTTCTCTTCCAGTGTGTATATGATGGCGAGATAGATCTTCACGAGTGGCACTTCGTCAAAAACTTTCGACTCTGCAAACCTCAGTACATCTCCCATGAAATGAAGCTGCGAGGGGATATTGAGGAACTTCTGGTAGTGCAACGATGATGCATAGAATTTCAGCTTCTGGATAATGTAATAGGTATCCAGGCTCTGCATGGTCTGCGAGAGGTGCTTTTCGCTATCGCGGCGATCGAGGTTTTCGATAAAAGTATTTTGCTGCTCATCAATGAGGTACCGGGAATGATAAAATCCCGCATCCCGGAAAGTATTTTTATTGACGCTGTCATCTGCATTCTTGATCAGGGGTTCTATACAAGAGGATATTCCACGGCTATTGTATATGTTGAGCAGTGCGAGGGAACGGTCAGTATCGCGGCCATAAGCATACTCCATGACGAGGAACCGTTCCAGTATCCTGGTGAGATCGGACAGTAGCCGTGCATACCGCAGAGGGACATACTTCTTTTTGCCATGTGCGACCTTCCAGATATTTTCTTTGTCCAGGGCCTCCGGGATACGTTCTTTATAGAACGTCCTGATGTAGCCCCAGCATAGGTTTAGCTTATCGTCGCTGGTAGCGCCGGGCATAAATTTGTCAAAGCGATTTAGCTCATATTGTGAGAAAGAGCGCAGGATATGGTCTGGTTTGGTATGGAGCATAAATGGCCTTTATACAAGCTAAAATAACTATTTAGATAAAATATCAGGTATATAATATGTTCAAATACGCATCGAATGCTGTTAATTGTATTTTTTATATGGTATATAGGCCGTTTAATGTACTTTTTTTACCGCTTTGTGCTGCGTTTATTTGCATCGTGAAAGAATGTCGAAAGCAAGAACTGAATATTTTATTAAGTGGATACTAAAAATTAGCAGTAGCCGAATAATCGTATTTATTTGCAGTGAACATAAAACAGGGAATGACAAAGATTAAATCAAACCGCATGAAAATATTTTTAATAAGCCTGATGGTGGCATATGGCATGGCGACCAGTGCGCAGATCACCGCTATCACCCCTACTCAAACGTATCAGGGGGACTCGCTATATACTACGATCACATCATCCGGGGTATTCCTGATCGGATCATCCCCACAAGGGAATATCAAGGATATTCTTTTTAAGAATGCTACGGATTCGGTCTTTGCGATCTCGGACTCTACCAATGTGGTCGATGTAAATACGGCGACCACCTTCTGGCGCATACCGGATAACATAGCTACGGGCCTGTATACGCTGGTCGTGAGAGTTTACAATAATCTATTCTCCGGTCCGACCACTGATCAGACGTTGAATAACTCATTCAACATCACCTCGCGCATATGGCCGGGCGATGCGGATGACAATCAGGTGGTAGATAATAATGATCTGTTGCCTATCGGTCTGGGTTATGGTGGCACTGGTAATACGCGCCCTGACCAATCCATAAGCTGGATAGCCCACTCGGGAATAGACTGGCCTCAATTTTTTACGAGTTACACTCCGGCTATCAACTACAAATATGCGGACTGTGATGGCAATGGTACGATCAACGCTGCAGATACATTGGCCATTCACCAGAACTTCAGCCTCACGCATAGCAAAACGAACGGTAGCAGGCCATGGCGCAGTGGTATACCGGCATTGATACCGGTGTTTGATAAAGGTGGCGTATATAATGGTGATACACTGACCGTGAGTTTCGTACTCGGTGATACCAGTATCCCGGCTAGTCATATTTATGGAGTGGCTTTTACCTATCACTATGATCCGCAGATCATGGATTCGACTTTCACTAACATCACATATGGCAGCTCGTGGCTGGGAAGTACTGCTGATAAAATAAATATCAGCAAAGCATTTCATAGTCAGGGACAGATCAAGATAGCACAGACGCGTATCGACCACACTGCGCGTAGCGGCAGTGGCCCTATCGGCAGGGCGAGCTTCAAAATAACGACTGATAATATCAGCGGCCTGGCCTATGGTCCATATGTGCAGTCAGGGTATATCACCGACGTCACGCTCGTAGATAGCACGGGCCATATCATCCCTGTCAACGAAGGTGCCGATACGACTTCACTGATGTATTATCCTGACGGCATAGGAGAGCTATCACAGAAGATGGTACGTATCATGCCAAATCCTGCAAGTACGTGGTGTAATATATCTGCTGCTGATGATATCACAGAGGTACTGATCATGGACATAAGTGGCAAGGAGATGTGGCATAATAGAAATGTAAATAGCAGATCACTCGACATAGATATATCCGTCTTTAGGGACGGCCTGTACTTCGCACAGGTGAAAACGCGGAGAGGATCAAGGACAGAAAAATTGCTAAAGATCAAATGACCAAACATCCTTCCATAAATCCCCACCTCTATACCACTGAACCGGTGTGTGGTGGGGATTTATACCTGATCCAGTCACCTGGAGCAGGACATCGGAAAGGTTTTTCAAAAAAACGGAACTATAAATTATTTATTCATTCATCAATTAAACCAAAAAAGCTATGAGAGCAATTTACATTTTCATGCTGCTTGCGTTTTGCTGTGTAGCACGGGGACAGACCGTGACATCAGTGACGCCCAACCAGGCATACCAGGGACAGTCGTTATACACGACCATTTCATCATCAGGCCTTTTTATGACAGGCTCTTCACCGCAGGGCAATATCCAGGATATCCTCCTGAAAAACGCCAATGACTCGGTCTTTGCCATATCGGACTCTATAAATGTGGTCGATGCCAATACCGTAACCGCTTTCTGGAATATCCCGGGCAACCTTGCCTCGGGACTATACTCGCTGGTCGTACGCGTGTACGACAATCTTTTCACCGGACCTACTACGGATTATTCACTGTCCAATGCATTCACTGTGACGGCCCCATCTGCTACCATATCGGGTACTGTATATGATGACCTCAATCACAATGGTGTCAAGGATGGCGGTGAACCTGGATTGCCTGGATATACGATACGGCTCAGTCCTCTAGGTAATATCGCAACCTCTGATGCTTCGGGCAACTATACTGTGTCTACAGTCGCAGGACTCGATACAGTCGCTATACAGGTGCCAGTGGACGATGCTTATATTACGTCAGGAGCTACTTCACATATCCTCACAGTCTCCGGAGGAAATACTGGCGGGCAGAATTTTGGTCTGTTCAGAGACCGCTACCTGGTCAGTATGTCACCGGATTCGGGATCTACAGGTGGATTTGTGACCAGCACTATACTTAGCTCCAGGGTATTTAAAAATGCTACAGTAAATAGTATCGTCCTGCAGCATGCATCCAGCGGAGCTTTGATCCATTTCTCCAGCAGTACCGGAATAGATACAAATCGCGTGAGTGCTTCGTTCTATACCGGAGGCGTACAGACGGGTATATATAAATTGGTGGTAGTAGTGAGAAGTACGCTGACCAATAATCTGAGGACGTTCACTCTGGATTCTGCTTATCACATATATGGTCCCGTAGGATACATATCGGGTTATGCCTTTGCGGATAGTAATAGCAATGGTCTCAAAGATCCGACAGATCCGGGTCTGGCAGGCAAACTGGTGACTATCAGGAATAGCTTGGGTACGATCTCATCGTCCACTTCTACTGATAGTAATGGTTACTACCAGTTTTATACTCTTCCTGACGGGGCATACACTGTAGCCATCTACAATCCATCGGGGTATTATGGTCATTGCAGCAATTTGACAAACTTTACTACTGCGACCACGTACAACGTGACCATAGCCAGAGACACTGTCAGGGATAAGAATTATGGTATCTTCGGAAACACCAGCCCGCAAAGCGACCTCTGGATACATCCAGGCTGGCGGCCAGCTAATCCTGGTTTCGAAAGAACCTTCTGGATATTCTACGGCAACTACAACGGATCAGTGCCTGCTACTAATACCGTGATCACGATGGTATACGATAGTACGCTGACATTTGATAGCTGCCTGATAACACCGACTACACATGACCTGGCTACTCACACACTGACGTGGAATGTCGGTACTGTGACAGGTAATTGGATAGGAGGCTGGGGGAATTTTGAGATTTACTTTAAAGTACCGGTGACAGCCGTTTCCGGTCAGTTGCTACATGATGTATTTACCATTAGCTCTACAGGTAACTCGGATTGCTATCCGCCGGATAATACTGTAGATAATCTAAGCCCGGTGACTTCATCGATGGATCCAAACGAGAAGCATTCCATACCGTACAACGGAGTAGTGTCTGGCCGTGACTCTGTCATCGACTACACGATCAACTTCCAGAATACAGGTACTGCTTCTACTCACTTTGTCATCGTGAAGGATACCCTTGACACCAATCTGGATTTCAGGTCTGTAGAGGTGATGGGTTCCAGCAGCGCCTGCAAGTTTGATAATAACAATGGCGTCCTGACATTTACGATGGATCCGCTGGTGCTGACAGACAGCGCTACGGATGAGCCGCACAGTCATGGCTTTGTGGCATTCAGAGTCAAGGTAAAAACGGGTACTGCGATCGGTACTGTGATCCACAATACGGCGAATATCTACTTTGACTATAACTCAGCTGTGAATACTAATACAGCTATCAATACTGTCACTAATCCGCTTGGATTTGGCAATATGAAAGATGCAATGATGGTGAACGTACGTCCGAATCCATTTGAACAAAGTGCAATCATATCTTTCAACAATCCTTCGCATGATAAATATGTGTTGAGGATATATGATATAGCCGGCAATCTTGTCAATACTATGACGGGCTCAGGTTCTGAGTTCCAGATAGAGAAGGGCAATATGGCATCAGGCGTATACATGTACAAACTGACCAATCAAAATACTAAACTGAGCGCACAAGGCAAGGTTTCAGTATTGTAATATTCGAAAACGTAAAAATTAAACGGGCGGATCGCGAAAGCGATTCGCCCGTTTTTTATGATGCACGAGGATGAGTTGTTAAATTCGTTTGTTTAACAGAATATTAAATCTACTTTAATGCCGTTATTAAACCACCTGCCATGAGAACGCTTCTTACCTGCCTCCTATTGGCGTTTTGCTGTGCCGTCAAAGCCCAACCTGTGACAGCGATAAGCCCCAACCAGGCATATCAAGGTCAGTCATTCGCTACTATTATTTCGTCTTCGGGTTTATTCCTGATCGGTTCTTCACCGCAGGGAAATATACAGGACATCCTCCTGAAGAATGCGAATGATTCTGTTTTTGCGGTCTCTGACTCAATCAATGTGATCGATGTCAATACAGTCAGGACTTTCTGGAATACACCCGCCAATATAGTGACGGGACTATACTCCCTGGTGGTGCGGGTATATGACAATCTTTTCCCGGGAGCTACTAAAGATTATACCCTTGGCAACGCATTTATGATCAATGTACCGCAGCCTATGATATCTCCGAATCCGTTTGAGCAGAGCACGATCATATCTTTCAATAACCCTTCAAATGATAAGTATGTCCTCACGCTGTATGATGTCGCGGGCAATATTATCAATACGATCACAGGTTCAGGCTCTGAGTTTCAGATAGAGAAAGGCAATATGGCATCAGGCGTATACATATATAAACTAACCAATCAGAATACTAAACTGAGCGCCCAAGGCAACGTCTCAGTATTGTAATATTCGGAAACGTAAAACTTTAAAACGGGCGGAAGGCGAAAGTGATCCGCTCGTTTTTTTGGATGATATTAGAGTGATATTGGATGAATAGAATTTGGTCATTTCGACAATGCCCTGACCAGACTGTCTTGCAGCAGCAGTTGCTCAAAGGTCAGGTGGCGGGAACCAGCTATGGAATCCATAGCGACAATATCCTTTTTCATAAAGACCCATTTGTAAACGGTGCTATCGGGGATGGCTGCTTTTGTCCTGATGATGAGCATCCCCTTTAGTACATCGTTGTATTGCGCACGATGCACAGGATATTTGTGGAGGTATTCATAAGCCTTGTCGCGGTCACCCTGATTGTACATCATAACGACCTTATTCATATAAGCTGATGTAAAGAATGGTGTCATGGATAAAACCTCGTCGTATAATTTTGCAGCCTTTGGATTGTCGCCTTCCCTTTGTACAGCAGTGGCGAGATCATTGAGTACATGTAGGTCGTATGGATTACTGCGTAGGGCTTCTTCGAAATAGTATTTCGATACAGCAGGAGATTCAGAATTGAATGCTGCCATACCCTGGTACCAGGGTATAGGTGTGCCTGTATAATCCATCGGGAACCAATAGCTCTTGGCCATGCCGGCATGGTAGCTCATTTTCTGCCAGTTCTTTTTGCTCTGTGCCTGTAGCGCATAGATCAGGTGTATCTCGGAGGCGTACCTTTTAGCGGCTATATAGGAAACGGATATGCCTGCGGTGATAGACAACAGGCAGATGAGGGTCATGATACGGAGATTTGTGGTAGTAGTCTGAACCGGCATGGCCAACTCATATTGTGAGCATAGCAAGGCAAAAAACAGGAACAGTAAAACCTGCGTATAAAACCTATCACCCGGTAAACTGAAACATGCAATGGTCAGGTAAATGACAAGGCCGGACAAGGCGAGCAATGTGATGGTCTTCCGATCACCCGTGACTGGTATGCGCAAGAGGCGATATGAAAGCAGACAGGCACAGGCGAAAAGGCCAATGAAAAATATAAAACCGACGACACCTGTTTCCGCCAGTATCATCAGCAGGTCATTGTGCGGGCGCATGTAGCGGATGCTATTGTCGGTCGCAAATTTGCTATAAGGCAGTTCGTACTTCGGGGAGTATACTTTCCAGTTGCCCGATCCGACACCGGTCACCGGATGATCTGTGAACATATGCCAGGCATTTTTCCAAAGGAACATGCGCTCCGCTACGCTATTGGTATGAAACTGGTCTTCTGTTTTGAGCACATCATCAGACTGGGCATAAGTGGATATTTTCCCAAGGCGGGTTTTGATCAGATCGAAATGATCACGCTGATATAATAGCGCGATCACTATCAATAGTGCGGCCAGTACGCCAGGGATGACAAGGAGTTTTTTTCGCGAAGCGGAAGACTGCATGCTCTGCCTGTCGAAAATGAAAAGCATGAGTGCAATAAAAACTATAAAGACAATTATAGCTACCCAGGTGGAGAGTGTCTGCAGCACAACTAGTGTGATGAGGATGATGCAGACATTCAGGATGGAAAGTATTTTCCATTTTTTGCCCAATGTCATCGCGGCCATCAATACCAGGGGCAACAGTAAAGTCATTGTTTCTGTATAGAAGTTTTTATTGCCCAGGCTGGATGACAGGAGGAAGTCAAAGCGGATCTTGTTTGTATGCTTGAGCTGCAGTCCTATCTGGGATAGGGCGATCAGCGTGAAGAGCAGGATAGCGACGTTGACGTATTTCAAAAGAAGAGATACAGCGTTCTCTACATTCTTAAGCATGAAAACAAAGAAAAAGAAGTAGCTGACTGCGGTGCATACTTTGAGGAAGTCGTATATGGCTTCGCCGCGATTGAATGATCTCAGAATGGAAAAGGCCAGGACGATGAGAAGGAGTAACAGGAATTTATAAAAGGGATTTTGCCGAAAAGCGGGAGCCTGCACGTCGGAGCCAGCAGATACCCTGATCAAAATGAACAGGAATAAAACGCTCAATACAACCCCGGAGATAAGGAACCGAAAAGTGGTCTCTGTCTCCAGCAGTGAATCGGAAAAAACAAAGGGCAAAAACCCAAAAAGGATCAGCAGACAAAAATGCAGGACAATGCCGTATGATTTGCTGTATATGTGGTTTTTCACAGGCAAATTCTTGTTTTACTGCAAGGTAATCCATATTTTCAATTAAGCCAAATTACACGCTTTGAATGACTCTATGATCACGCCGGAAATCGTCCTAAAAGTCAGGAAACATATTCCTGTCATCATACTTCTTGGAGTGATTTCTTCCGCGATCGCCTATTTTATTTTCTCAGAAAAGTTCGTCGATTTCAGATCGGAAACGAGCTTCTATGTCAATGAGAATATCGTACTCAATATGAGCCTGGGCCATATGGAGACACAGGAGATCGCGATCATGAGCACTATCGCTGCCAATAAAGTGATGCTGCTGATCGGCTCCGATGAGCTGAAGGATTCCATCATCAAAGACTTCGACCTGTACAAGCACTATGGTATAGATGCCAATGGGCAGTTCGGCCATGAGATGGCGCTACTGCAGCTGACTGATCGCATGAGGCTGATACGCGATCCCAAAGATCTGGGCGTACTGAGACTCTCGGTGACGGACAAGGACCGCTTCGTCGCGGCGGGTATCGCCAACAAGGTAGTGATGCGGATCAATGCGATGAACCAGCAGATACTGACCAGCGACCTGCGCAAAAAGGCAGATCAATTTGAAAGCGTGTTGCCGGAGGTCAAGGATAAAGCACTCACTTCGCGCGCTGATTTTATCAGGTTTATAGACTCTACCAAGCCGCTCACGCACCAGCAGGTAGATGAGAATGTGGGCCTGCAGGACAAGTACCGGATGGTCGCTAACGACCTGGTAGGGAAGATGAACAAGAACTCATCTCAATATGAAGAAATGTTTGACCAGTACCACAATATCATGGGCAGGATCAAAACCGTAGGAGATGATCAATGGCAAGGTATCACCGTCGTCAAAAAGGCCATGCCCGATATTAAGTCCTGGAGGCAAACCGTTTTACAATATTCGGTCGCAGCAGGTTTTGCTGTTGCTTTTATTTATCTGGTGCTATTACTTTATGTCTATCAAAATGAGGAGCATGCCAGGATGCTATGGCACGCACTGCTCGGCAGGAAAGTGCCACAAAAACCTGTGGCCCCCCAGACTCCTACAGAGGCATAGCCCCACAGCAGCCTAAAACCTGCAATTATTGACATTTTACACTATATTCGCTATTAGAAGAAATCCGTTCTTATTATAGAACGGATTTTTAATATTACAAAAACGGATATTAATATATATATAAATGGGTTGTGGATCAGGATCGTGCGGCACCGCTAAAGAGGGTGAAGTATCAGGATGTCAAAGCAAAGGAGGCTGCTCCACAGGGGGCTGCAACAAAAATAATGTCTTCGACTGGCTGGCAGATATGCCGCTGTCATTCAATGAGAACTTTAATATCATCGAAGTAGCTTTCAAAAAGGGCTCGCGCAAAGGATTCTACAGAAACTCCAATAACCTCGACCTGCATAAAGGCCAGCTGATCGTGATCGAGGCCGCTCAGGGCTATGATATAGGTGAGGTGAGCCTGCAGGGAGAACTGGTCAAGGCCCAGATGAAGAAAAACAGGATCACTGAGCGCGACGATACAATACGCTCTGTGATGCGCGTAGCGTCTGAATCGGATATCAATACCTATCTGGATGGACGAAACAAGGAGAAGGAAACGATGATCCGTGCCCGCGCTATCTCCAAGACGATGAACCTCCAGATGAAGATCGGCGATATAGAATACCAGGGCGATGGCAAAAAAGCTACGATCTACTATACTGCCGATGACAGGGTGGATTTCAGAGAACTGGTCAAACTATTTGCACGCGACTTTAAGGTCAAAATAGAAATGCGCCAGATCGGTGCAAGGCAGGAGGCTGCGCGCATAGGAGGTATGGGCACCTGCGGTAGGGAGCTGTGCTGCTCTACGTGGCTGTCGGATTTCAAATCTGTGACCACTCAGGCGGTGCGCTACCAGAACCTGGCTATCAATACAGAAAAAATGAGCGGCCAATGCGGCAGGCTGAAATGTTGCCTCAACTATGAGCTCGATACATACAATGATGCGCTGAAGAAATTCCCGAAGAATCCGGAGAAAATAGAAACAGAAGAAGGCGTAGCCTACCTGCGCAAAACAGAGATACTCAAGAAACAACTCTGGTATGCCTACGAAGGCGAGCATGGTGATCCGATCAAACTGGATGTGGAGACTGCGAGTGAATTGATATTTATGAATAAGCAGGGCAAGAAGCCTGCGAGCCTGCGCCACTTCCACGTGGTGGAGGAGGTAGTAGTAGATGAGTCCAAGCACGATGATCTCGTAGGCCAGGTGAGCCTCACGGCACTGGAGGACAAGGACCGCAAGAACCGCAATAAGAGCAGGCACAGCAGAGGAGGCCAGGGCGGCCAAAGAGGTGGTGGTGAAAATCGCGGCCAACAGCAAAACCGTCCACCACAAGGTGAAAGGAATCAGCCACAAGGCGATAGAAGCAAACCACAAGGTGAGAGAAATAAGCCTCAGGGTGACAGAAACAAACCGCAAGGGGATAGAAACAGGCCACCACAGGGAGAGAATAAGAATAAACCTCAGGGCGACAGAAACAAACCTCAAGATGATAAAAGCCGTCCACCTCAGGGAGACCGTAATCGCCCACCACAAGGTGACCGCAACAGGCCTCAGGGACCTAAACCGCAGGGGGACAAACCGCAAGGCGATAAGCCGGTCAATAAGGATCCTCAGTAAAGCGAATACCAGCAAGGAAATGAAAAACAAGGCAATCCTGGTCATACTGTCGGCACTGACGCTGATATGCATCACATCCTGTGATCCTAACCGGCTGTATGAGACCAATACGCAGGTAGCAGACCAGAAATGGACGTACGAGGATGTCAAGACCTACACGGTCGATGTTGCGGATACCACGACCTGTTATAATATTTACATCAATATCAGGCATTCCTTCCAGTTTGAATGGAGGAATCTGTATGTGCAGGTGGGAACGCAAATGCCGGATGGCAGGAAAATAGAAAAGCGCGTCAATCTGCCCCTGTGCGAATCTGATGGCAAATGGTATGGATCATGCCTCGGAGACAACTGCGATGTGCCGGTGATGATACAGCATGATGCTAAATTCCCACAGCCGGGCAAATATACCTTCACTATCCGCCAGGATATGCGCGCCAACCCGCTGGTCAATATCAAGAGTGTGGGGCTGAGGGTGGAGAAGGCGAAGGCAGCTAAGGTGGGGCAGTAGAAGGCTATTTCTGATTTATGATTGTTGGTTTATGATTTGAATGCGGCGATGCATTTTTTAGGGTTAAGAATGTGCGCTGCAGTAATACAGTTGTTGGTGACGCTACGCAAAATACCACCAATAGGTAAAAATGTCGGCCTGATAGCCGAACAAGCTTATTGATATCCTTTCCTATACGTCTGGTAGTAGAAGTCAGCACCTTTCTTGTACTGGGTCTTTGAGTAGAAGTTGTTTCTGAAACTCCTCCAGTCATGAGTATCGTTTACATGTTCGTCAACTACGTCATCCCAAAAGTGATTGCGCTCCATGGCTGTAATTGACTTCACGTAAAAATCGTGGCTTATATAGAATTCAGAGGTGAAATGTTCATTAAATGATAACGTGACAAAATTTCTAAATGTCAGCGGACTATTCGATGGAGTGAACTCTTTTTCAAAAATCTTTGTTTCAAATTTGGGGTCATCGTGCCTCGGCACGATGGATAACTTATAGTCTTTACCCCAATCAGTGAAATACTCCTCAGTCAAATAGCATGAGTTTTTCTCAATGAATGAATTAGGAGGTATGAAACTTATTTTTTCTGGCTTTACTCTATCAGCAGCAACTGATCCAGTATAACCTTTAACAGCAGGGTATACAATTTTATTTCGTCGCGATATTCCCTCCCGACTAATCTCCTGTTTATTTTGTTCATTCCAGTATTGACTTCTGCCGATATTTGAAACATAAGCAGATTTGAACCAATTTATATAGAGAGGCTTATCTGTTTTATTGATGATCCTAAATGCCATTACACCACCATCTGCCCAGAACACATAGTCCATACGTAAAGTATCATTCTCATAAGTATAATAGTCTTGGTACTTTTTGATGTTTACCCCTTCTGTCTCGTATATCTGAATTATAAACTGTTTGGCACCGCTAAATGAACATAACACCAGCAGCGTAGCTACGACTATTGAAATTTGCTTCATTTTGAAAGACATCAATTTAAATATACAATTTACTTATTCAGAACTGAAAGTTTAGGTGATTTTTAAAGGAAGGGGCTAGTCAGTCGGGAAACTTGGGGGTGCGATGGTCAATACAGCCATTTGGGGAAGAGATGCTTCGTACCTCACCACAACAAATATCTATTTGGATGAGGAAGGCAATAAAAAAGCCCTCCGAGAAGGGCTTTTGAATATGGTCTAGCTAGTTGGTTTACTTTCTGTCTTTGAGGCCTACAAACGGACGCTCTACGGCACCAGTATATATCTGGCGTGGGCGGCCGATGTCTTCTTTGCGTTCGCGCATTTCCTTCCACTGAGATACCCAGCCCGGCATACGGCCGAGGGCGAAGAGTACGGTGAACATAGGCGTAGGGAAGCCAAGCGCCTTGTATATGATACCTGAGTAGAAGTCTACGTTAGGATACAGCTTACGCTCTGCGAAATATGGATCGCTGAGGGCCACTTGTTCGAGTTCTTTGGCGATCTCGAGAAGGGGGTCATTGATGCCGAGTTTGTTGAGGATATTGTCGCATGCTACCTTGATGATCTTGGCCCGCGGGTCGAAGTTCTTGTATACGCGGTGACCGAAGCCGAAGAGCAGGCGCTTCTTGTCCTTTGCTTCTGCTACTACCTTCTTGACATCGCCGCCGTAGTTATTCTGGATGTCTTCGAGCATCTCGAGTACTTCCTGATTGGCACCGCCGTGGCGCGGACCCCAGAGGGCTGCTGCGCCAGCGCTGACAGAGGCATAGAGATTGGCATGAGATGAACCAACGATACGCACGGTAGAGGCGGAGCAGTTCTGCTCATGGTCTGCGTGGAGTATCAGGAGCTTATTCATCGCATCTACTACTACCGGATCAGCTATGTACTCCTGTGTCACATTACCGAAGGTCATGTAGAGGAAGTTTGTAACGTAGTCGTATTTGTTCTGAGGATAGTTGACAGGATGGCCTTTGCCTTTCTTCATGATCATGGCTGTGATCGTAGGCATTTTGGCCAGGAGCCTGATGATGGTCATGTTTGTCTCTTCCGGCTTGTTGTTCGGATTGAGCGACTCTGGGTAGAAAGATGATAATGCGGATAATGCAGTCATCAGCTGTCCCATAGGATGCGAACGCGATGGGAATACTTCAAAAACCTTGACCAGGTTCTCGTGAACCAGCGTGTGCATGGTCAGGTCAGCTTCGAATTTCTTCAGCTGGTCAGGAGTAGGCAGCTCACCATAGAGGAGTAGGTAGCTCACCTCGGTGAAGCTGGATTTCGCTGCGAGGTCTTCTATATTATAGCCACGATAGCGGAGGATGCCCTTCTCACCGTCGAGGAAGGTAATAGCGGACTGAGTAGCGCCGGTATTTTTATAACCTTCGTCATAAGTCACTAATCCGCTCTGCGCACGCAGTTTGGAGATGTCTATAGCACTTTCATTTTCGGTACCTGTGATGACGGGAAGTTCGTACGATTTACCGTCATAGGTGAGGGTTGCATTATTAGCCATGATATTTAGATATTTTTGAGCGCACCAAATGTAATTAAATCGGGACATTTCGGCAGACAATTTTCGGCCTATACTTATAATTTATTGTTCATATTAATAAATTGTATGCTGCATCTAACAAAAATGCACGGTACAGCCAATATATAGACGTTTTGGTACGTCCCTATATTTCATAAAACATTACTTTAGCAATCCTTATGACCATCGATTTTACCGTATTTGCCCATACATCTGCCTGGGTCAGCCTACTTACACTCACCTTTCTGGAGATCGTGCTGGGCGTGGACAATATTATCTTTATCTCCATAGTCACTCAGAAGCTGCCGGAGGATAAGCGCAAGCTCGGTCAAAATATAGGGTTGCTGCTCGCTATGGTGCTGCGGATCATTTTGTTATTCTTCCTGGGGTGGATACTCGGGCTCAAAGAGAACCTGCTGCCGGCCTCATGGGGATTTGAAATGACGGGTAAGGGCATCATACTGCTATTGGGCGGTATATTCCTCATCTATAAGTCTACTTCGGAGATACATCATAAACTAACGGGAGATGACGATGAATTCCACATCAGCAGTAGTGAGAAAAGCAAGGCGTTTATGAGCGTACTGATCCAGATCGCTGTGCTCAATATTGTTTTCTCCTTTGACTCTATACTCACGGCGGTAGGTATAGCAGACCAGCTTTCTGTCATGATACTGGCAGTTGTCATTTCTATCCTTATCATGATGCTATTCACCCAGCCTGTAGGCAGGCTGGTCAATAAATACCCGACCATACAGATGCTGGCGCTGTCATTCCTGATCATGATCGGGGTGACGCTTATTATGGAGGGCTTTGGCAGAGAGGTAGACAAAACATTTGTCTATGTGGCTGTCGCCTTCTCCATAGGGGTGGAGGTGCTCAATATCCGGTTTAGGAGGAAGCAGGGGCTGTAATAGTAGTAAGTATTCAGTATTGAGTAATTAGACCAATACAAATACTGTAATGCCGTCGCCAGGGGAATAAGTTTTTGAACCCGGCTTTCAGTTTGGCAAGCGATTATGGCTTATTTGCTAAATCTTTCGAGAAAGGCGCTTTTCATCCGTACCGAGATCTCCAGTTTTGTTCCGTCATTCATGATCAGGTATCCACCCCTGCCTTTTACATACTTTTTGATATAGCTGAGGTTGACCAGAAATGACTGATGTGTCCGGCAGAAATATTCCGGATCCAGTATCTCTTCAAAATAGTTAAGTGGCTTGCATACCAGCATTTTTTCCTTCGTCTTCAGGAAGAAATTCGTGTAATTGCTTTCAGCTTCACAGTATACAATATCTTCCTGGCATACGAATAGCAATCCCTCTATGGTAGGCAGGGCTATTTTTCTTTCCAATATGCTTTTTTGCCGGTGGTTATTTAGAAAGACCTCCTTGCGCTTATTCATATCCGGGGAGCGTTTTTCAGTGCTTACTTTATTTACTGCTGATATCAGGTCATCCATATCCAGTGGCTTCAGCAGGTAATCCAGTGCGCAGATTTTGATCGCCTTGATCGCATAATGCTCATAAGCCGTCACAAAGATCACACTGAGCGAGTCATGAGGAAAAGCCTCTATCACTTTAAACCCACTGCCATCCGGCAGCTCAATATCCAAAAAGACAATATCAGGCTCATGTTTGACGATCGCTTCGATGGCCTTTTCGACAGTTTCTGCGACATCGGCCACCTGGACATTGGTGCAATATTTTGCGAGCAGGTCTTTCAACACATCTGCACTTCGCTTTTCATCTTCGACTATGACAGCCTTGAGTGGGTTCATCTGAGGAGTTACTTTATGATAGGTAAATGTATGTAGACTTTTGTCCCCTGCGCACCGGGCTCTGTCTCCTTCCTGTCCTCAATGCGATACCAGATATTTGACCTGTTTACCTCATTCATGGTACGTATGCGTTCGTTTATGATGTCAAGTGCATGGGCCTGGCCAGATAGCTGTTCTTTGCCTTTCAGTTCCTGGGATTGTGCCAGGCCGATCCCGTTATCTTCGATCTCGCAGATGAGCACATTCTCTTTCATAGAGAACCGGATCACCAGTTCACCCTGGACTGGCAGGCTGCCTATGCGGCCGTGCCTGATCGAATTTTCGATAAAGGGTTGTAATATCATAGATGGTATGTCAATGGTCTGGTCCTCCAGCCCTGCTTCTTTGTAAATATTATAACTGAATTTATCAGAAAAACGCATCCTTTCTAAATCCAGGTATATTTTCAGGAACTCTATTTCATCAGTCAGGACGATATTTGATCTCCTCGAGTGGTCCAGCGTCTTTCGTATCAGTTTTGAAAAGCTTGAAAGATAATGCTTTGCAGAGTTTGAGTCGTTCTTCAATATGAAATCCTGGATAGCGTTGAGGCAATTGAAAATAAAATGCGGATTCATCTGTGCGCGGAGTGAATGTAGCTCCAGATTGGCTATTTTTCGATTTATCTCTGTTTTATCCGATTCCCGCCTTCTGATCCTGCGGATATACAGTATGGCAATGAGAATGATCAAAACGATCACCACAAACGAAAGGGAAAAATTAAACCACCACTTCATGTAAAACGGGGCATTGATCTTAAAACTAAAAACTGCCGGTGCGGTACTTTCTATCCCTGAGTTATTGATGCAGCTGACCTGAAATTTGTAATCGCCGGGCGGCAGCTTTGTAAATTGCACATAGGTATTCTGAGAATAGGTGATCGTCGTATCGTACCCTTCGAGTTTATATTTATAGTATTGTTTACCCGCATTCCGGTACGTCAGGCCTACGAAATCGATCTCCATGAAATTAGTAGTATAGTCGAGCGCCTGAATCGACGCGGGCGAGTAGGATATATTATTCACCCTGACTCCGGTGATATAGACCGGAGGAGGTACATCATTGTGTGATATGATATCGGGATCAAAAGCCATGATGCCTTTTTGGGAGAGCAACCAGATCATTTTGCCGTTTTTTAGCACCTGGCGGTTGTCGTCAGACAGCAGGCCGTCTGATACAGAAAAGGAATTTATCACAGGCTTAAGAGCCCCCTCGCGAAGCCTGATCGAACTAAGTCCGTTATTGGTGGATAACCAAATGACATTTTCCTCGTCAATGTAGATAGACCTGCTCATATTGCTGGGCAGTCCATCGGCTGTTGTGACCTGGTATATGCTGTCCCCATCTATGACTATGAGCCCTGCCCCCCGGGTTGCACATATGACCTTGTCTTTAAGCCTTTTTATATCTACAAATCTGTTTTTGAAGATCGTATTGCGCTCACCCAGGTAGGAGAGAGAATCACCCGTAAGGCTATACAAGCCGCTGATAGTGCCAATGAGAATATTGCCATGCGGGTCTTCGCAGGCAGTCTCGGCCCTCGATGGGACCAGTATAGATTTGAGTATCTCTTTTGAGTCGGGATCTATTTTTATGATCGACGAATGATTGAGAGACCACAGGAAGTGCTGATGATCCTCTATGATCTGCCATGAGTTAAACTCTGCCCGGTGATGTATACGGATAACACGGATCAGTTTCCTTCTCGTAGAGTCAAATACACCAATGCCCGAACCGGCCGATATCCAAACCTCGCCATTGGAACGCCGGTACATATTGAGACAAAAGGTATCCGGTTGGCCCGGGACCCGGCTAGGCATTTCGAAATGAGGCTGTGGTATCACCTGACCGTTAATATTATACAGCTTGCTCGTGGCCAGGCCTAATATTTTATCTTTTCCTACTGCGTGGATAGTATTATACACAGTGACCGGAAATAGAGAACTGTCTCTCGCCTCAAAATATGTGAACCTGCTGGAAGGGAGATAAAATACACCGTCTTCGAGTGTGGTAAACCAATATCCATTTTCCCGGTCCTTCATGATACAAGTCACAGAAAACGGTTTGAGAATATTTTTTATTGCCTTCGACATGTCGCTCTTGTCAAAAAGCTGCACTCCGCCACGCTTTTGCCCCACCCAGATAGCATTGTCATTTTCCTCGAAGAAACTGATCAGCGGCCCCATATTTTTGAACACGGATATCCGGCCCGATGTGTCGATCAGCAGGGCATCGCGTAGATAAAAAAGGATAGCGTCACCATTGTGATATATCGAATATCCTTCTACCGCAAAGGCATAAGCCGGCAGGCGGCTTTGGATCACTTCCCCGCTTTTCTTGTACCTGGTCACCACTGTGTGATCATCTGTACCCTGTTTTATAGTAGCGTAGTCTTCATTCAGCAGATAGCTTTTCTCGTGCGAGACGATCTCCATCTTATTCCAGGTCACCTGGCCGTTTACATTTTCAGGGATGACTTTGAGCAGGCCATTGTCAGCCGATATCAGGATCGTATCATGCTGATCCACATGAATAGCGATGATCACATTGCCCCCCTGGAAATCGCATAACTTATCATTGACAGGGATGTCATGCCCATAGATCGTATCATTGTAGTAGTAACAGAGCCTTCCGGAAAAAGTGTAAAACCATATCCGCCCTTTATAATCTTCATAAAACCTGAAGATCGTATTGTCTGTCAATCCATCGGCAGTGGTGAATACCTTGAACCGGTATCCGTCAAATCGTATCGCTCCCATATCCGAGGCTATCCAGATATAGCCTTTGCTATCCTGGATGGTCCAGTACGTCTCCGAGCTGGGTAGTCCATCGCTCCTGGAGTAGTGCCGCAGGTATCTCTCCTGCGCAGAACAGCAGGCAGTGAAACATAAAAGTAAGATCAGGAGTACTGCCTTTTTCATCGCTTTGAATGCTCACGAAATTGTCGAAAATAATTGAACAAAAAGTGGGATCATAATGGACGGGAATACAGGTACACGCTTGCACTCATTTTTGACACGCTTTGCTGGTTTTTAGTCACGATTACTAATTTCTGCTATGTCGATTGCTTCGGATTTGCGAATCTTGGTTCTCGTGCTGGAATCACCTTTAGTGATTTTGATCTTTCTAAGGAGAGTAAATATGCACCCGACACAACCCAAAGCCCTTCGCATAATATTACGACCCGGCCACTATACCCAAACAATGAAAGCTGATGTCCTCTGTGAAAGCAGGGGACATTTTTTTGCGGCCTGGTTCCGGGCATGGTTTGTGCAAATCCACTTAAATATTTTAATGTGAAAACAAACATATTACTATAGACGCTCACGACAGGATAATACAGGATCGTTCAGGAGGCGCATATTTTCATAAAATTTTTTCTCCTTCTCTTTCAGCAATAAGGAGAAAAATGCTGCCTGGAGTAGTCTTTGAGATTATCCATTCTATTTTGTTTGAAACTTTGGAATAAACTGCTTGTCTGGTTTTATTTCATCAGTAGCTCTTACCAGTAAGGTATCACCCTCAGTCAAATTACCAAATATTTCAACTTTAGTGTCAATGTTGATACCATTACGGACATCTACCCATTCCGTCTTATCATTCCTCAGCCGAATGACAAAACGTTTTTCAAGGTTTGTAGATACTGCTGATGAAGGTACAAGGAATGATAACCCTTTACGGCCCAATTTCATTACGACATTTGCAAACATTCCTGACTTTAGCTCGCCGTGATCGTTACGGTAGAGGTATTCCCATGTCTCGGTTCTGTTGGTCAAATTGAGAGCATCAGATTTACGCGATAAAGTGGCTTTATAATTTATACCCGGCTGTGCATCTACAGTAAAGCTAATAACAGAAGTATCGGGTATTGCCGTTGTGAATGCCTCTGGTATGGCTACCCTCAATCGCAATATGCTATTATCTTCGATTATAAGTAAAGGCCTTTGATTGTTCCCTCCAACCAATGTCCCTACATCCACGTTTCTCTGAGTCACCACCCCCGAATATGGTGAGCGAATAGTGAGGTAATCCTTTAACTGCCCGTAGGTATTGAGTTTTGATTTACTGGCCTCATAGGATGAACTGTCAGACTGCATCCGTATCCTTGCCTGCTCCAGTTCACTATCTGCTACCGTACCTGCCACTCTTGAGGCATTCAATATGCGCTTATATGTGTCCAAACTGCCAAGATACTTTGCACGGGCAGCCTGTACATCAGAATTGGCTTGTGCATAGTTGGACAGTGCTTCGGGAGCGTCCAACACTATCAGCACTTGCCCTTTTTGAACCCTGTCACCGATGTCAACCTTTACCGCGTTTATATATCCGCTCACCTTTGGCAATATCTCTGCTCTTTCAAAAGGCATGATCTCTGCCGGGAAAACGATCTGCTTAGACACTTGTGCTTTTTGTAAAACAAAAGCGGGTATCGAATCAATAGCCGACTTTTTACTTTCCGTTTTGGATGTCTGCTTACATCCGGTTTGCAGGCTACAAATCATAATTGCAGCAATAGAAATGCAACAGGTAAACAGAGCGGTATTAGACGATTGCTTCATAATGTGGGCTGTTTTTGTCTTCGGGGTCAAGCGATAAGTTTTTATATTTCTTATTCCCCATCATGTGCGCATATATCAAAGGCAAAAAGATCAAAGTGCTGATAGTAGAAAACAATAATCCTCCTATAACGGCAACCCCCAAAGGAGATGTTTGATCCCCTCCTTCGCCAAGCCCGATAGCCATTGGTATCATACCGGCCACCATAGCAAGATTTGTCATTAGGATAGGACGCAAACGGTTATGTGCCCCTTTTGCCGGGTAGTCTGAATTAGGATCGCGTTTTCTATGATGCTCTGCATCTGTTAGAAATAAAATTGCATTAGCTACTGCTACACCGACTGCCATAATAATGCCCATATAAGATTGAATATTGAGCGTCTTGCCAAAGATCAATAACAATGTCAAAGCGCCAGCTATAACCGCAGGAACGATGAAAAGAATGGTTAGGGGCAGCTTAAACGACTGAAAATTGATAGCGAGCATTAGAAAGATAACTATGATGGCTATAAGTAACCCTGACTGTAACTCACTTATGGTTTGACTCAAAAGCTCAGCCTGCCCCCTTACTGTGATTTTGACACCTTTGGGTAGTTCCCCTAATGAATTAATAGATGCATTTACCTCTTTAATTGCAGTGCCTAAATCCTTCTTGTGAATCAGTTAAGAGTAGATGCAAAAAAACGCAATTGGCAGGCGGTATTGATATATGATCCCGATAGATTAGCTCGGCGAGGGGCATGGCAAGAAGTAGTCATGGAAGAATTAAAAGAACTGGAAATTGATGTCCTTTTTGTTACTATCCCTCAAGCGAAAACAGATGAAGATATAATCATGTATAAAATGCGGGGTGTGTTCACCGAATATGAGCGCATGAAAATAAAAGAGCGTTTTAGGCTAGGCAAAGTACGTAAAGCAAAAGAAGGCCACATTATAACGACGGAAGCTCCTTATGGATACACGTTCATTCCCAAAAAGGGGAAACCTGGAGATATTGATTTTCATCAAGGCTATCAAGTGCGGGCCTGCCTAATACATCACCGCTCCATCCGTTATCGACATATTCTTGAACAATGATATATCCTTGTTTTCTAGCGAATTCCTGTACGGCAAGAATTTGAGTTTCAATAGTTCCTTCATTTTCTTGATTTGATGTCGATACTCTGGCATAAGTTGCTATCAATTTATGTGTCGTCATACATTGACTCATTATCTAGTCTTCTAATGGCCTCGAATAGAATATCGAAGGCTTTATGTACTTTAGCTTCATTCTGTATGTAGGTATAACTCAAAGAGGGACAGCTAAGCGATTTTTTGTTGCTACACAATAAACCCTGCTGCCCCTCTTTGGGTACAAAAATTTCACCACTTATAAGTTCATTGTGTAGCTCATTCATTATAACATCTTCTATTAACTAATCAAACGACTGTAATAGTTTAGATGGTGGGCCTTAAAGAAACTAGTGTCGAACAATATATTGCCGTACCGTTTGGGAGGCTTAAATAATCACACAATATTTCGATACTATAATTGACACTAATAATGAATCAAAATAGGGAGATGGTAACTAACAACGACATCACCTACTTTGCAAAAACTCACTTTCGTAATACTCAAAAGATTTTTGGCATAAAGCAGG
>JAOQAO010000243.1 GCA_025963485.1 Bacteroidota bacterium
CTAATGTAAGATTAAGATTCAATAATTTATGAAAAACGGCGATGAGCGACAATTCCTTTAGCATCAGCACTTCCCATAATGTAGATATCAACTATGAGATAGCAGGGATCGGCATGCGCCTTCTGGCTTATATTGTCGATAAAGCTATCAAGTTCGGATACCTCGTTCTGTTATACCTTGTCCTCGTAGTGATCGCGATAGCGGGGGCTAAAAACTACACAGTTCTTGGCATTATATTCTTTGTCATGATACTTCCCCTGGGGCTATATAGCCTGGCATTTGAGACACTCCTGCAGGGCCAGACACCCGGCAAAAAGATATGCAAGATCAAAGTGGTAAAAACCGATGGCAGCCAGGCTGGTTTCGGTTCTTACCTGATCAGATGGCTTTTTATATTCATTGATATGAATCCCATTTTGCCTATAGTGGGCTTACTGACTATTATCCTAAGCAAAAAAGCACAGCGTGTAGGAGATATGATAGCTGGCACTACTGTGATCAGGATCACCAGTACTGTGTCGCTCAAAGATACCATATATCAAAAACTGAATTATAATCACATCGTGACCTATCAGGAAGCCAGGAAACTATCGGAATCGGAAATAGAGCTGATCAAAAAAGTGCTTAATACACCTGAGTACCGCGACAACTATGACATGGTCTATACCCTCACCAATAAGATACAATCCAAAATGAATGTAGCCCGGATCGAGGCTTCCCCCGAGGATTTCCTCAGGACCGTAGTTCGTGATTACAACTCATTCGTGGATTAGCCAGCTGTCAAAATCCCATCTCTGACTTCACCTCGGTGATAGCCTGCAGGAGCGCCTGCACATCTTTGGTATACAGCCTTCCTATATTGCCCACTCTGAAGCAATTCGCTTTCGTCAGTTTGCCGGGATAGATGATAAATCCACGATCATTTAGCTTATTGTAAAAGGCTTTGAAATCAAAAGCTGCATGCTCGGGGTAATGATAAGAATTAATAATATATCCTTGTTTATCACGAGACAGGTATTCTTTAAATCCAAGTACGCTCATGCCTTCTGCCAGTGTATTAAAATTGCCCCGATAGCGGTCTGCACGTGCTGACACACCACCCTCCTCTGCCAGCTCCCGCAGTGCCTGGCGGAAAGCAAGCAGCGCATGTGTAGGCGGCGTGAACCTAAACTGGCCGTCATTCTCCAGGCCGATCCATTGTGCATACAGATCCAGTACCAGCGTATCTGCCTGGTCTTTGCATTTGATGAGGCTATCGCGCTGCGCTATGACAAATGAGAAACCCGGGACACCTTCTATACATTTATTAGAGGAAGAAACGAGAAAGTCGATATGGCATGCCGCTATATCAACCGGCACAGCACCAAAAGCGCTCATCGAGTCCACTATATAGGTGACACCATACTTCTCAGCCAGTTCGCCGAAAGCATCTATCGGGTTAAATATTCCGCTGGTCGTCTCGCAGTGGACGATGACCATATGTGTGAAACTACCATCCGTTAGTAGTTCTTCGGTTTCCTGCGGGTCAGGTGTCTGGTCCTCATCGCAGACCAGTGTATGGTATGGTATCTTATGTACGGATGCGATCTTAGCGATACGCTCGCCATAGGCGCCATTGATCAGCACCAGTAGTTTACCGCTCTCAGGTACCACAGATGATATGACAGACTCTACGCCAAAAGTGCCCGAGCCCTGCATGATCACCGTCTCATAGCCTGTATCTTGAGATACATGGCCTAGAGCAAGCAACTCCTTCCTGATCTCCCTGACAGCTTTGATAAATGACAAATCGCGGGAACCGAGATCATGAAGCATGGCTTCTTTGACAGTCATGCTGGTAGTAAGTGGGCCGGGAGTAAAGAGTAGTTTATCCATATGCGTGCAAAGGAAATAATTTCCCGTTACGAAATTGTTATAAATGACCCGAGAGTAATTGCCATTATGCGGCCTCAGCCACTGGCACGTTTATCCGAAAGTACCGCCACACCCAGCCTATGGAACCCAGGGCAAGTAACACGAGTACATACAAAGCTGGCGATGTCAGCGTCAATCCGCAGAACAAGATGGCTATAGCCGTGCCATATATGATGCGTATATTCTCTGAGAAAAATATCCATCGCTTTGCCTCCATGATACCTCCCCAGTCTATAATAGTATGCCACAATAGCAACGCCCCTATCCATCGCTGGGCCACAGACCAGTCCGACTTAGCGCTGATGACATACATCATCAGCACCACACCCAGTATGAGGTGCAGGATCAGGTATGGCCTGGCATTGGGCATAGCCGCAGGGCGGTATTTTTGCTGATTGGCAGGAGTGCTCTCTATCAGCGGCTCCAGCGGAGCTAGCCCCCTCGGCCTCCAGCCGAGCGGCATGAACCATATTTTGAATTTATCGATCACATATGGAGCGGCCTTCGCATCTTTCCACAAGCTGATATAGTAGTGGAAGTTTATCGTGATAGGATTCCAGGATTGCGGCGGGTGGTACATACCGTATACGACCTTCTCCTGTTCCTCTGCGAAAGTACCAAACAGCCTGTCCCAAACGATCAGGAACTCTCCAAAATTTTTGTCCAGGTACTTGAAATTGACCCCATGATGCACACGATGATGCGATGGTGTAGTAAATACAAACTCTATCCATCGCCACAGCTTAGGCACCAGCTCGGTATGGTGCAGGAAGGCGATAAATAAATGAATAGCTGTCATCGCATAGATATCTACTGGCTTGAATCCGATGATCGTCAGTGGCCAGAAAAAGAAGAATGAAAAAAGCCTTTGTGTCACGCTGGCACGCAGCGCTACTGCAAAGTTCATCTCCTCTGCTGAATGATGTGGCGAATGCGCCGCCCACATGATATTGACATGATGGCCCCAGCGGTGCACCCAGTAGAATATAAAGTCAACTCCAAGCAACAACAGGATAAAGTTGTACCAGGTCATCTCAATATTATCTATCAGGCGAAAGTGTGACCAGAGTATACCATAGACGAAATAAACTCCTGCCGCTACCAGCACATTGGTGGTCTGATTGCCCAGTGCTGTGCCGAAGTTGGCAATGAGCTCTTCGAAGCTGATCAGGTCCTTTTTGTAATAAGCCGACAGCCCTATCTCTACCAGTATAAAAATGATAGCTATAGGAGTAAGCGTGGTATATATATTGCCGAGGCTGCCCATCTTTGCCCCAATTTAATAAGATGTTTGGAGATAAAAAACTCTTGCAATGCCCACAAAGCATTTTCTAAAGGATTATCTTAATTTTAATCTGTCAATATCACCATCGAAAATGAGTTTCGAAAAAATACTGCTGTACTTTGGGATCCCGTATTTCACCATCTCGATCATCATCGAGCTGCTATACGCGCGGTGGCGGGGTGATAACATGCGCATGATCGATGTGGTCTCCAGCCTCAGCTCTGGCATGACCAATATCCTCAAAGAGAGCCTCGGACTCGGTTTTGCTCTTATCTCTTACGAGTTCCTGCTGAAGCATTTCCAGCTAGTGCATTGGGACACGCCTCCAGTATGGATGTATTTCTTCTGTTTCCTTGCTATTGATTTTTCAGGTTATTGGGTGCACCGCATCGAGCATCAGGTCAATTTCTTTTGGAACCACCACATCATCCACCATAGCAGCGAGGAGTTCAATCTGGCTTGTGCGCTCCGTCAGAGCTTTTCCGACTTTATCAGTTACTTCACTATATTCTCCCTGCCTATGGCACTGCTCGGTGTACCACTGTCTGTGATCGCTATTATCGCACCGGTACAATTGTTTGCCCAGTTCTGGTATCATACCCGCTATATCAAGCGCATCGGCTTTCTCGAGAAGATCATCATCACGCCATCGCATCACCGCGTGCATCATGCCATGAATGATGAATACCTCGACAAGAACTTCGGGCAAATATTTATTTTTTGGGACAAGCTATTCGGCACTTATCAGGAGGAACTGCCAGAAGTGGAACCTGTATATGGTGTCAAGCGCGCCGTCAAAACATGGAACCCCTATTTGATCAACTTCAAGCATCTCTACCTGCTCATCACTGATGCCTGGCACGCCAAAAGCTGGAAAGATAAGCTGCGCATATGGTTTATGCCCACCGGATGGAGACCGGCAGATGTGGCGGAGAAGTATCCTGTGCCATATGTACATGATGTCAGTACTTTTGAAAAACACGATCCCGTCTATTCCAGTGTATTTGTTATCTGGTCTTTCCTTCAGATGGCATTTTGCCTGCTACTCATGTGCTTCCTTTTCTACCGTATCGATAAGATAACTCATACAGAAACATTGCTCTACGGGGGATTTATCCTTGTCTCTGTTTTTGCATACACATCGGTGATGGACAAGAAGGCCTATGGCATCATCGCTATAATCGCTCAGGCAGTCCTCGGTATCGTCCTCATCATATGGACAGGCGACTGGTTTGGGATGTCTGGCGTCTGGAGTGCAGGGCCTACAGCGCTTATTGTTTGTCTGATAGCTTCCGCTGTCGCCAGTATCTTTTTTCATTTCACCGAGTTTAGTGTGAAAGAAGAAAGAGATAATGTCGAAGTGCAATAGGCACATCGATTTTTACGTTCAGATCTATCCATATTACTTAACAAATAATTATTCTTTTTTAAGGAACAATCATTGTACCTTTAGTATCCCTAATCAAACGCTCATGGAAAAAACTGAGCAAATATTGAGGGGATCAGGTGAAGATCTAAGCGATCTTCATAAGGGTATAAAGCATCCTAATCTGGCTCAGCCCGTTTGGCTATACTATCCACCCCGATCTCCGACCTCATCTGCGCCCTGAGTATCACCCACAGCGCTTAGTAATATATTTTAACACCAATTTATATTATTCAGATGTATGATAAAATCCAATGCAATCGTCGCCACTTTTTAGCGATGGCAGCTATGAACTTTGCCGCAGCAGAATTTGCTACGATAGGTTTAGCAGTTGCTCAAGTCGGCAACAAAAATCCTGCAAACACTACTATCAGCACGGGAACAAACATTTCTATCGGAACTCTAAAGAAGATCAACGCCGGCGTCCTGGAAACCGGATATGCCGAATCCGGCCCAGCCAGCGGTCCGGCGGTCATTCTGCTTCACGGCTGGCCATACGACATTTATAGCTATATAGATGTTGTGCCTTTGCTCGCATCCGCGGGATACCGGGTGATCGTCCCATACCTGCGTGGCTATGGCACTACCCGCTTTCTTACAGATGATACTTTCCGCAACGGCCAGCAAGCAGCGCTCGCTGCCGACATTATTGCTTTGATGGATGCCCTCGGTATTCAGAAAGCGATCATTGCGGGTTTTGATTGGGGAGCACGCACGGCCAACATCATGGCAGCGCTGTGGCCGGAGCGCTGCAAGGGCATGGTATCCGTAAGCGGTTACCTCATCGTCAATCTGGAAGCCAACAAAAAACCACTGCCACCACAGGCCGAGTTGGGATGGTGGTATCAGTATTATTTTGCCACTGAACGCGGCAGGACGGGTTACGATCAAAACCGGAAAGCTTTTGCAAAGCTGATCTGGAAGAGCGCGTCTCCGAAGTGGAACTTCGACGACGCTACATTTGATCGCTCAGCAGCGGCATTCAATAATCCTGACCATGTGGGCATCGTCATCCACAATTACCGCTGGCGACTGAGCCTGGCCGCAGGTGAATCCCAATACGACGAAATGGAAAAGAAACTCGCTTTGAGACCGATTATCGCAGTACCCACTATCACTATTGCCAGCGACTTCGACGGGACCGCCGCAGACGGGAAAGCCTATACCGGTCTATTCGCTGGCAAATATTCACATCAGGTATTGAAAGACATCGGTCACAATGTACCCCAGGAGGCGCCACAGGTCTTCGCCCAAGCTATTTTCGAGGTAGATAGTTACTCGAAGTGAATTATAAATCATTGAACTATACTAAACGCTTTTTAGAAACAATTAATTCAAAATTCTAAAATCAAAAAGCCATGAAAAATAAAAAGTACATCCGCGCCGGTAGGATCGCAACCGGAGTCTTTATTATGCTGGGCGTCAGCCCCGGTGCCGATGCCCAGGCTCAGGACGCGATCCGCCCATACCATATCAGCGTTTCGGATGCGACACTCACTGACCTCCGCCAGCGCATAAAAGCCACCCGCTGGCCTGACAAGGAAACTGTGAATGACGAAACTCAGGGCGTACAGTTGGAGACTATGAAGAAGCTCGCTAACTATTGGGCCACAGATTATGATTGGCGAAAGTGTGAGGCGAAACTGAACGCTTTACCCCAATTTATAACGACGATAGACGGAGTCGATATTTATTTTATTCACGTTCGTTCTAAGCATAAGAATGCGCTGCCGAAAGCGCTGTCCTCAGGTACAATGCCTTCTGGTCTTTCAGCTGACGAAAAGAATGCGTATCAACAATTAGACTTTTTCTTTAAGAAGGGTGTAGGCTATGCAAACGAGATGGGTCTCCGCCCACAGACTCTTTATGGGATCGGGGATTCACCCACGGGACTCGCGGCCTGGATGCTAGACCATGATGCACGGAGCTATGAGCTCATTGCACGGGTTTTTAATGGACAGAAAGAAGGCCTCACACGGGATGATATTCTCGACAATATCACTTTGTACTGGATCACAAATACAGCGATCCCTTCGGCTCGCCTCTATTGGGAAGCCACTCAGGTTGCAAAGGGAGGATTTTTTGATCCGCGGAATGTCACCATCCCCGTTGCTGTGAGTGTTTTTCCCGACGAGATATACGCAGCTCCGCAAAGCTGGACAAAGCAGGCATATTCCAAACTCATCTATTTCAATAAACTCAGCAAAGGCGGTCACTTCGCTGCCTGGGAACAACCGCAACTCTTCACTGAAGAAATGCGCGCTGCGTTCAGATCATTGCGTTGATGATAGCTGGTTGAATGGTGCACATTATGTGTGTCATTCA
>JAOQAO010000062.1 GCA_025963485.1 Bacteroidota bacterium
TCGGCTCCCATCCCTTTCTCTTTTCATCTTTGATAAAATTCTGACTTTTTGCCTGATTTCTATATCCAAAGCAAACATACGAGGAGAGGGAAGATGCCGAAGGCAGATGGGTGAGGCGACAACTGGCGTAAGCAAGGCTCTCATAGCACAAAATGCTAGAATGAAACAGCCCTGCCCTAAAGGGGACTTTAATACATTGCAGGTAGAGAAACTACCGTTGTTGGTGACGCTCGCTAAACACAAGGGTTTGATAAATTTCTAAAACTGGAGATTATAGCTGAATCCGGTGCCCGTAAACGCAAGTCCTGCTGTGTAGCGGTTCAGGTTCTTATATGCGTGCTGGGAATGGACGATATACATGCTCCAGTCAAAGAAAAGCAGGAAGGCACCTTGCACCATAAATGCTTTCCCAGCCCCGGAGACTCCCTGACGGGTCCTGATATTATTTAACCTGTCTGAAAAACCCCACATGGCTGCGCCGGCACCTATATAGGCGAAATCCAGTGCCCCATTTATGAGATAGAGTTTTTCCGCGCCATGCTGTTGCAGGATAGTTCTGCCATAAGAAACATTCATCGCCCTTGCCTTGTTATATGAAGATATGACACCGGGGACTGCTATGACCAGGTTGATACCGCCCCAGATAGCATTGGTCGCATGAAAGTAACGGGCCTCATCACGAGTGAGCGAGGCAGCTATCGATCCATAGATCACATTGCCCAAAGCCCAGCCCGAAAGCGTATAAAGGCCCCGCTTATTGATCTGCATCTGGCGCAGGTTAAATTTATCCAGTTCCTCTTGTGGTACATATTGCCTCAAAGGGTGTACGCGTACTGTATCCGCCCCCTGAGCGGATACAGCAAGCGCAAAACATACAGCAAGCAATAAAAGGAGGCCGTGCTTCATTATTTCTTGTTTCTCTTAGGGCCATCATCCAGGATAGGCCGGTTATTGCGCGGCCCTTCCGGCACAGTATTAGTCGGAAGAGGAGACCTGTTGTAGTAATCAATATTGCTGATCTTGCAACCGGGCAGCGCATCTATCAGGGGTTGTGCCTGTTCGCGCGTCAGGTTGTTATATCCGATATTCAGTATTCTTAGTGATTTCATTTTGGTCAAAATGGCAATAACCGAATGGAAGTCAGCATTGATGTTCATGGCAATGTTAAGGTCTGAAAGCGAGCGCAGATCAGCAAAATCTGACGGCAACCTCTGCAGGTCATTGGTTTTGAGGTCGAGGGTCTGAAGCTTTGACAGCTTACTGAATGAAGCAGGCAACTCTGTCAGCACATTGCCCCGCAGATCGAGCCATATCAATGAACTCAACTCACCTATACAGGCAGGCAGATGTTCAATAACATTATCTTTTAATGTCAGCTTTTTCAGGTTCTTCATACCACATAGATCATCAGGAAGTGTCCTGATCTTTTTATTCGCTTTATTGAAAAAGTCACCATCGAGGAATAAAGAATCAAGAACAGTCAGCCTGCCGATGCCGGAAGGCACTTCAGATATTTCATTCCTGTTTAGGTTTACAAATTTGAGTCCTGTCAGGTTTGTCAGCGACACGGGGAATCCGGGAAACTGGTTGCGGCTCAGGTCGAGCCATTCGAGATTAGCGAGTTTGTCGAAATCGCCACCGAGCGCTACGAGCCTGTTACCTGAAAGGTCTAACATGCGAAGCTTTTTTAAGCCACCAAAGCCAGGAGGAAGATTTTGCAGCACATTGAGGCGAAAAGCATTATTGGGAGAGCCGAGATAGAGTTCTTCCAGATTGGAGAGATTGGTTATTGTAAGAGGAAGCGAAGTCAATATATTTTCGCGGGCGCTCAATACTTTCAGGGAAGTGATCGTACCGATCTCCACGGGAAGCGCAGAAAGACTGCACTGATCGATATTGAGTACCACGATCTTGGGCATGTGCGCAAGTGCGGCAGCAACAGAAGCCACATTCAGGTTAGCATTCTGGCTGAGATCAAGTTTTTCCAAAGAAGTGAGCTGACCAAATGAGGCTGGAAGCAGCTTCACGTCATTGATGGCGAGATTGAGTGAGGTCAATGACTTCACTTCCCCTATTTTATTATTAAGCTCGAGCAGGCCGCAGGCTGAGAGGTCGAGCGACTTTACATTCATCTGTTTTAGCTTGTCGTAGACATCATCATCATACAGATAGGCATTATGCTCCAGATTGAGATAGCTCAGCTTTTGCAGTTTGGAGAAGGTCTCAGGCAGTGCCTTGATATTATTGCTTTTGAAATTGAATGAATCCAACCCTGTGAGATTGCCTACGTTGGACGGCAAAGCAGTATAATTGCCCTCGGCCAGGATCAGATGGTGCAGGTTGGGCAGTTTGGCAAGCAGATCGAAAAGCTTGGTCAGGTTAAGTTTCTTCGCCTTTGTGATATTGATCTTTTGGAGGCTTTTGATGGATGCGATACGCGGATCCAGCTCTGCACCGGGATAGTAAGAAAGATCGAGGTACGTCGCATTGGGGCTTGTAAGTGCCGCGTCTACTTTAGCCTGGGCCGCTTCCGATTCCTTTTTATCCTGGGCAGAAAGTGATTCTTTCCATTCTTTATAAACTATGGAGTCGCGCACCTTCTCCGGTAGTGATTGCAACCACTCTTCCTGTGTCTGCTTCAGGTTCTCCCTTGCTACTGGCTTTTGGGCAAAGTTACTTTTGGCAGCGCCGAGCATTATAATAAGAAAGAAGAAAATTAAATATCGTCTTGTCATGTGATGAGGATTGGTCATGTAAATATCCCGAAAATAAATTTGATACAGTAAGCGTTATTAAACTATCCGGCACAATTAAATAATTTTCTTGATTTTTGAACCGATCAAATCACCTAAACAATATACATGGACTCATCTGCACTTAATCTGATATCGAATGTCTGCCTCGTGACCATACCGGCGGCCCTGCTGGGAATGGGACTATTCATGGCTATCCGGACCTTCATACGGCGCGATCAGGAACTGCGGCTGATAGAGCTCCGCGTCTCTACCAATAAGGAAACCAAAATGCTTAAACTCCAGGCATATGAGCGTATGGCGGTGTTTTTGGAGCGTATAGCACCGGGTGCTGTAATATCCCGCGTACTGGAGCAGGACATGATCAACCATGAGCTGCAACTGGCCGTGATCCGGTCGATCAGGTCGGAGTTCGAGCACAATCTCTCACAGCAGATATACATATCCTCCGATGCATGGAACCTGATCGTCTCCGCCAAAGATGAACTGATCAAAGCCATCGGTATGATAGCAGCACAAGTACCACCGGATGCGACCGGACAGCAGGTGGGAAGGATCATACTGGAGTCTATCTCCAAGTCGGGGCAGATGCTTCCTACTCATACCGCGCTTGAGTTCCTCAAGAATGAGGCGAGGGAGATCATGTAAAAGTATTTAGTAGCTAGTATTTAGTAGTTAGATCAATACATGGCTTTAGTATCATTTTCTGGAATGGTGATAACTAAACTCAAAATTCATACAAAGTTACCGTTGAGAATAAACCAAATATTATTTTAGCATCTTGTATGTAGTAAGGTATTAGTCTTAATACTAACTACTAAGTACTAAATACAAGTCATGAGCAAATTTACAACCGATTCGGGCATAGAGATACAGCGGGTATACGCCCTCAGGGATAGAGTGGTGGAGGAACCGGGGCAATTCCCGTTCACACGCGGAGTACATGCTGAGATGTACCGCTCCAAGCTCTGGACCATGCGCCAGTATGCAGGTTTCAGCACTGCTGAGGAAAGCAATAAGCGTTATCACTATTTATTGTCACAAGGTGTGATGGGCCTCTCTGTGGCATTTGATCTTCCTACGCAGATCGGCTATGACTCAGATCACGACCTCGCAGAGGGTGAAGTAGGTAAGGTCGGCGTCGCTATAGATTCGCTGGAAGATATGCAGACGCTGTTTAGCGGGATCAAACTGGAAGATGTCTCGACCTCAATGACCATAAATGCTACTGGTTATATCCTGCTTTCCTTCTACATAGCACTGGCGAAGCAACAAGGTGCAGACCTCAAAAAGCTGACAGGTACCATCCAAAATGACATTCTGAAAGAATACGCAGCGCGCGGTACTTATATCTATCCGCCGAAGCCATCGATGCGTATCATCACGGATATTTTTGCTTATTGCCACGCTGAAGTGCCGAAGTGGAATACGATATCCATATCCGGCTATCATATCCGCGAAGCAGGCAGCACAGCGGCGCAGGAGCTGGCTTTCACACTGGCAAATGGGAAGGCATACTGCCAGGCAGCTATGAGCAAAGGGCTTGACATCAATCAATTCGGACAGCGTTTGTCTTTTTTCTTCAATGCGCACAATAATTTCTTTGAGGAAATAGCGAAGTTCCGCGCTGCGCGTAGGATGTGGGCCAATATTAC
>JAOQAO010000064.1 GCA_025963485.1 Bacteroidota bacterium
TCGGCTCCCATCCCTTTCTCTTTTCATCTTTGATAAAATTCTGACTTTTTGCCTGATTTCTATATCCAAAGCAAACATACGAGGAGAGGGAAGATGCCGAAGGCAGATGGGTGAGGCGACAACTGGCATAAGCAAGGCTGTTCGAGTACAAAAATGCTAGAATGAAACAGCCCTGCGTTTCAACGAGTTTCAAAAACTCTATAGCCGTGCTCTTCAGAGCGCGGCGCAAGGCTATTTAAACGGACTGCGCAAAATATACTCCCGTGGCTTGAGACGGCCTGTGAATAGCCCCATGATAGCAGTAATGATAGGATTGCGGTGCTTCAGGTAGCCGTACATCGGGTGCGGGATAGCGCCGATGGTGCTTTTGACCTCAGGGGCTGTGCGGCCGAAGTGGAGTTTGCGGAGGTTATGCTCTGTGGCGTATTTCACCACATCATAGAGCATACGCTGGTAGAGGCCGTGTTCTTTATTGATCGTATAGTCTATGCCGCAGTAGTGTACTTCTGTTTTGTGAGGCAGGATAAAAAGTGTCATAAAGCCCACCATTTTCCCATCCAGATAGTATCCAAATACTTTGTACATATCCGGCGCCTGCCTCATCTGCAGCGGATAATAATCCTTGGGCAGCTTGGCAATGTTGAAATCCGCTTTGTCTGCGACTGATTTATACAATTCAAAGAATCTATCCAGTTGGGCATCCAGCTCATCGGCGGTCAACTCATGTGAAGTGAGCTGCTGGCTATTGGAGAGTATCTTCTTCGCGCGGACGCGGTACTTCGATGAGATAGCTGCGAGGTAATCCTCGAAGTGATGCCAGTGCTGTGGCAGTGTCATACTCATATCCGCCTCTACGTAGATGCGCTGGTATTTATTGCGGAGGAAGGCTGTATCAAAGTCACCTTTAGGTTCGTACATATCGGGCAGGAGGACAGCTTTGATGCGCTTGCGTTCTTTGAGGATATGATCGATCGTATGCGAGAGGTAGTATGATTTCTCCAGCTCGGTGAAATGGGACAGAAGTGAAACGCCCTGCTCTCCGGTGATAAAGAGATTGCCACTGACCAGCAGCGGTATATCGATCTTAGCGACGAGGCCTTTGGTCAGGTTGAGCAGTTTGTTCTTGATGCCTTTATTATCCTGCGGGAAATAGGCTGTAAGATTAGTGCCTTTGAAATGCACTACCTGGAAGTAGCAGATACCTATAAGGCCATTGTCCTTGCGCAGGAGGGCATAGATGAACTCCATCTCGCCAGTAAGGGTGTCTTCAAGTAGTTTGAGATAGGAAGGCTGAAGAAGGGGATTATTATCCTGTATGAAACGGGTCCAGTCGGCTTGCGGCACTGACATAATAGAATCGTAAAGTGATACACTGACGTGGGTATCTCTACTGATAGCGGCAGCGTTTGGATCACTCAGTTCTATCGACATGGACACTGGAAGCGGCTGATTAATTTCATAATTGTTTTGGGTCACACCTTGTTAGACGTACGGGATCGGTATTTATGTTAAAGGTGGAGAATTTTGTTGAATGTTGCGACATTAAGTTTAAGATATATCCCATACAATATTGCATATTGGATTTCGTTTTAGAAAAAAAATAATCTATGAGGAAGATCATGTACATAATAGTCTTATGCTTGTCCACACAAGTACTAATGGCAGTGGAGTCTAAGCCTACAGCGATCAAGGCGAAAAAATTATTTGTAGGTGTGCATTTCTCGCCCGGAGTGGCTTTTCGGACTCTACGTTTAGTGAAACATTCTAATGGTTATCCTGAGGCTTATGAGCTCTACAAGAAATATGACAAGCCGATCTTCGGATATGATCTCGGCGTAAATTTAGAATACTTAGTGAATCCCTATATAGGTTTGCAAACAGGGGCAAATTATTCTTTAAAAGGTTTAGAGTATGAAGCTCCGTTTAGCTTTTCCTCAGGTATAGCTACAATGAGATATCAGGTTCACTATGTGGATATACCACTCAAAATGAAAGTATATGCTGGCAAAGGGAGAGTGAAATTTGTAGGTGGTGCGGGAATTATTTTTAATGTTGCCTTTGGCCAGACCAATAAATCTAAGACTGTAGAAAATGGCAAGATTACTTATCAATCTTCGCATTCCTATTTTCCCCTGCCTAAAGGCCCGGAGGTTTTCTCTATGTCGGCCACTGCTAGTGCTGGTATAGACTATAAGATCAATGAACTCATGGGCATAAGAATTGAACCAGCATTCTCACATCAATTTATTCCATTTGCAAAAGGCGGTATATACACGTATCTATGGGCTGCAGGAATCAATGTCGCTTATTACTTCGGTGTTAAGTAACATTCAAGGCCTGCCCCACAGCAAACAGTATAGAAAAGAAAAAAATGGAGATAGCCAGCTGTTTAAGGTACGGGTCAAAGTCTTTCGGATCTTCCACCTTCCATACCACAAAGATATTTCTCCAAAAGAGTGGGGCGGTTAATAGGAATATAAAAGCCACAGAGCTATTCAGATGCAGACTCACAAAGGTGATGACCGCTGCCCAGCCTGCCAGTATCAGTACTGTATGATAGATCCGTGCATTGCGGGCGCCCATCATGACTACGATGGTGTTTTTGCCTGCCTTAGCGTCGCTGATGCGATCGCGCATATTGTTGAGATTGAGGACGCCGGTGGCGAAGCAGCCTATCGCAAGACCCGGTAGCATGATAGTCCAATCAAAGGTATGCGCCTGCAGGTAGTAGCTACCGCCTACACCAACCAATCCGAAGAAGAGCAATACGAAGATATCACCCATGCCATTGTAGCCGTAGGCGCCTTTGCCGATAGTGTATTTGACGGCTGCGGCGATGGCGCCGAGGCCCAAAGCGAGGAATAGCAATGCTATGAGGGCTTGTTCATGAAGCGATGCAAATATCAATGCACAACCGGATACCAGACAGAGGATACCGCAAATGATGATGGCCATTCGCATTTCTGCGAAAGACAGGATACCGGATTGGATAGCTCGTTTAGGGCCTATGCGGTCGTCGTTGTCTGTGCCTTTCTCGCTATCGCCATAGTCGTTGGCGATGTTGGACAATACCTGCAGCAGCAGGGTAGTGACAAGCGCCAAGGCAAATACCAGCCAGCTAAAGTGCGTCCTATAGGCTATAAAAGAACCGGTGATGATCGAGGAGAATGAAAGCGGCAAGGTGCGAAGCCTGAATGCGTAGAGCCATGCCTGAACTTTGGTCGGGGAATCCATGGGCCGAAAGTAGGGATTTATTCGATTTCGGATGTCGGATTTTTTGATTTCAGTAACATATTCATTCCGGATGCACGGCGGAATCCCGAGATCGAAAAGCCCAAAAACAAAAACGCCCTCTCGGTTGAACCGGGAAGGCGTTTGAATATTAGATGCCAGAGATTATTCTCCGACGAGTTGCCTTTTTTCGCTGATACGTGATGCTTTACCTTTACGGTCACGCTGATAGTAGAGCTTAGCACGACGTACGCGGCCTACTTTGTTTACGATCACCTCGTCTACATATGGTGAGTGGATAGGGAATACGCGCTCTACGCCTACACCGTTAGAGATCTTGCGTACAGTGAAGGTAGAGGTAGTACCTGTGCCATTCACTTGTATCACGTCTCCACGGAACTCCTGGATACGCTCTTTGTTTCCTTCTGTGATCTTGTATGATACAGTTATATTGTCACCAGGGCCGAATTTCGGGTGCTTATTAGCCTGGCTGAATGTGTCGTTTACTAGTTTGATTATGGGATTCATTATCGTCTATTTTTACTCAGATTTTTTAAAACGGAACGCAAATATAGGTTTTTCTTTGAAAAAACCTTAGAGTTTTGCGAAAAAGTTCACAGCCAGCCTAGCGGCTCATACCCCCACAGACACTGATGACCTGTCCTGTAATGTAGGCGGACAGGTCAGAGCCTAGAAACAGGGCGGTATTGGCTATTTCTTCAGCCTTTCCCATACGACCTAGTGGGATACCGGACAGGAGGTTTTTCTTGATATCTTCTCCCAGCACATGGGTCATGTCAGTCTCTATGAAGCCGGGAGAGATAGCATTGCAGCGGATACTGCGGGATCCGAACTCCTCAGCTATGGACTTGGTGAAGCCTATGATGCCCGCCTTAGAGGCGGCATAGTTGCTCTGGCCGGCCTGTCCGCGCATCCCGACTATAGAGGTCAGGTTGATGATAGAGCCTGATTTCTGGCGGAGCATGTGTTTGGAGACCTGTTTGGTGAGGTTAAAGACGGACTTGAGATTGGCCTGTATGACCTGGTCAAACTGCTCTTCGCTCATGCGCAGGATCAGGTTGTCCTTAGTGATACCGGCGTTATTGACCAGGATGTCTATTTGGCCGAAGTCGCGGATCACATCAGCCACGAGCTGTTCTGAGGCAGGGTAGGAGGCGGCATCAGACTGATAGGCCTGTACTTTGACGCCATAGGCAGCCGTTATTTCGTCGACTATCGCCTTTGCTTTTTCGGCACTATTGAGATAGGTAAAAGCTACATTGGCGCCATTCTCAGCATATTTTTTGACGATAGCATAGCCGATTCCACGCGAGCCTCCGGTGACGAGGGCATTCTTTCCTTTGAGATACATCCGCTTGTTTTGCGAGCAAATTAAAGAAATACTCACAAGATGCAATACACGGGCTGTGCATACCTGATCTAGTGCATGGTGACCTGCTTCTCGGACATGCCGTTGGCAGGAGTCTCTACATACGTCAGTATTGCATCGATGTCTTCATCCTTGAGGTTTGGGAAGGTATTCATCGGACTTTTGTTATACTGTTGCTTGATCGAGATCGCATAGGGGTACCCGGCTGACACGACTACATTCCAGTTTCTGATCCAGGCATGTAGCCATTGATTGCCGGTTTTGTCCTTATAGTTGCCGGCATCTTCCCACCGCTTCGTCACGCCCATGAGAGCAGGGCCCGTTTGAGCGATTTTGGGATTATGGCAGGCGGCACAGTTTGACTTGAAGAGCTGTTTGCCTTTCAGCCAACTCTTCTCCTCTGCAGTGGCGACATGCGGAGTGCTGGGAGAAGGACCATTGTCGGAGCTTTTGTGAAATGATTGATTAAGGCCGGAGTAGGGATTAGAAGACCAGACTATAGCACCGAGGATGCCAATAAAAATGAGGATAGCCAACAACTCAAGCGCTCTTTTTTGCTTATTCATAGTTGTACATTTATATGTGAAATGAAGAACGATCTCGAAAAATCGGGTGCAAGTTAGAGCAGGATAGTCACAACTTGAGGGAAAAACCCGGATATATTTTCTGTCGACGCAAAGGGATCGAACGTAAATAAAAAGTCCAAACCCGTTTGTTGCGAATTTGGACTTTCTGAAGTGATCCCGTCGGGTATTTATCACACATCACCAATCCCTTTAAATATGCGGTCCTCAAAAAAAGTGGGTAACAGCTAGGTAACGTTTTGTGATTTCACAACACCGTCATTGTAATCCCCAGTGCAAGTGTTAATTGCTTATATGTTTTTTCGTTTTTGCCCAAGTCCCTCCAGATGACGGTCATCCAGTTTGCCTTTTCTCACCTGAGTAAGTATCCACTAATAGTTGCAGGTTCTTTTTGTCATTCTCCAGTTCGGTGATCCGGCGCTGCAGCGCAGCCATCTCACCTACGGTATCGGTGCCGGTACTCAGCATCATAGATCCCTTGTTGCTTACTACATAGCTCGCATCACCGTCGCCGTACCGGGTCAGGTGAGTGATCTGGGTCAATGTCACCAGCTTTTGACCGGTCCTCACAGCGGTCAGGTGATCATTATTCAGGTGCAGCGCTTCACTTACCTGAGTGTAGTGTTCGTAGCCTCGTTGCTTTTTGATCTCATCGATGGCCTTGTTGAAACGCTCTCGTATCGCGCCTTCCGAGATATCAAATTTCACTTTCGATTTCATTATGGTAGGTTCATTCACTTCAGTAGGTCCGTCTTTCATTGGGCCATCGCCCGATAGCAGCCATTTCTTATGGTAGCCTGATGCCTCATGTATCTTGCGTACATGTGAGTTACTGAGCTTTGTTTTGCCTCTGGCTATTTTACTGGCGCCGGCCTGGGTCATTCCGAGAATGCCGCCGAGCTTTTCCTGATTCCACTTCATTTTGGACATAACTATCTCCATACGTTCAGCCTGCGCTGACTGCCACTCCGTATTTTGATCTGCTTGCCTCATATCCCTGTGGACAACTTTAGGTTGTAAAAGTTGTATTGGTAATACTTTAGTACTACAATTGCACTATAGTAGAACCAATATAGTACCAAAACAGAACTAAAGCAAGTACCAAACATGTTTACAAAAGAATTAATCGACGAGATCAAAACTGGAAAGCCATCCAGTATCACCTATTCAATGATAGCAGATGCCACTGCTGGCAAGTGTTCATTGGCAGACGTAAAGAAATTTTTCGCTCATAAAACAGTACCATTTACCAAAGGTCTTGAGATAGTGAAAGCACTCAATGCGGTGATCGCCGAGCAGAAGCAGCAGGTCCAGGAGGCCATGTCCAAGTAATTTTTTTTGATTATCTATATTTCTAATAGACATAAACAAAACTCAATGGATCCATTAAGCATCATACTGCCCATAGACAAGGTCAAGACATTACACAAGCTTCTGGAGATAGCCGGGCTCGTGCACAAAATGAATGTCAACCTGGTTGACATGAAAGAGAAGATCGCGGCGCTGCCGGAGAAAGACATAATGCAAATGCGGGATCTGTTTTCGGAACTCATTAGCTAAGGGGCCACCGCTCTTTGTTGATGGAGGGGCGACTATCCCCGCAGTCCATCAGTCCGCCCCTTAGCTGTTTTTCAATTATTAATCAAACCATAAAGCACATGAACGTTCACATTTTTATCGAGGAAGTAGAAGAGCCGGGAGCGCATACCACTTTCGACATGTCGGAAGATCAGGCTAAGGTACTGCGCATACTTCCCTTTATCGAGAAGCTCAGGATCTTCCTCGATCACCACGAGGACAGGGTCAACAAGGCCCTGATGAAACAAACCCCTTGGTTCAATAAATTCTCTCCAGAGAAACAAACCGCTATCCTGAAGGAGTTCCGCGAAAAGTTCACCCTCTGGGATCTGGAGAACCCATCACCAGACAGGCCCGCGCCTCCAATGATCATTGTACCATGAAAACAATAAAACATTGGACAAGATACCTGCCTGAATTTGGCCGTCACTACATAGTCGATTCTATCGAAAAAAAGCTGCGCAACATCGAAGAGCTGAAGCAAAGGATAAAGGTGATCGAGCAGGAGGTAAGAGACGACGAACGGGAACTGGTAGCTGATCACATTAAGCCCAACTGGGAACAGAACGAAATCGACCGCGCCAAGAGTGACGCCAAATCAAAGAGCAACCAATAAATCAACCAATATGTTTAAAGTAGACTTCGAAGACCAGCAGCAGGACCTCCTGTATCTCTACATCGATACAGACGGTACTATCAGACATTGCGGCCCATTTCATCACAAGCTGTATACCGGTGACACCTGTACCAATTACAAAGAATTAAAGGTCGGCGGCAAGGTGGAGATATCTCATAATAAGGGACATCTACAGCTCAAATATCCCATAGAGTCACTCACACCGCTGATCACAACAGTCTACGACCATGTACGCCGTGGCGAGATCAGGGGATATGCCATCCACCAGAACGACGAAGAATATGGGATCCTGCTCGAAAAGGACGTGCCTGGCAGGAAGGCTTCAGATCTCTGGAGAGCCGGTGAGATAATCTTCGCCAAGAAATCATTTTTCAAATCCTAACTATATCAATACCATGAGAATTCCTAAAGACATAGAGATGGGTAAACCATCAAGAGAAGCTACTGAAGAAGCTTTGGCTGAGTTGTCCAAATACCTTAGCCCGGACAAGGTCCTTCGTTCTATTGATCACCCTGAGCTGACAGCACGTGGTCAGCGTGAAATCTCAGAAGTCAAGCTGCCATTCCCTCCGGATGAGGACAGCGTGTACAACAACGACCGCCACGACCGCGACTATGAGGACATCGATTAATCAATAACCTAAAGCACAGCAATGGAAAAATCGGAAACACAAAAGACACTGGAGGCTCTGGCCGGCAAGCTGGCCAAACAATGCTTCAACTTCTACGAGGAGAGCATAGATAAGATCGAGATCGATTATGTGCCCGATGCGGTATCGGTCACGCTGATCGTCAGCTCTGCGAGTGATAAGCGCGTAGTATCGGCCTCTACATGGCTCTCTACGCTACTCAGCAGTAAACGCCTTGCCTTCCATCAGGAGACTCTTAATTGCTTCCGCATCATCGGTATTCCCGCCTTCCTCGATGCATTCAAACCATACCAGGATCCTGCCCCTCAAACTTCATTAAATCCGTCTTCAAATGGGTAGGATTAAAACTTGGACAACTAGACAGGAAGCTTTAATCCGGAAGCTTTATCCTTTCAATGCACCTGAAGTGGTAGCTGCGAAGATTGGTAAAACCAAAGATGCAGTAAAGGCCCGTGCACAGTTGCTAGGAGTCAAGAAGGATCCTAAAGCTAAGTTTGGCCGCCATCTCTGGACCAAAGATGAAATCAAGTATTTACGTTCTAAATATCGTAATACCAAGTCTGAGGATATTGCCACTTATCTGGGTGTTCCAGTCCTCGCTATATATCATAAAGCTCACAAACTTGGCCTAAAGAAATCGGCCAAATTCCTTTTGGCACAGAATAAGGCTATAGGTGCCAGACTTGCAAATAGCGAAGCTGGAATAGCTAGTAGATTTCCTAAAGGTCATACACCAGAGAATAAAGGAAAGAAGTGGACGGAGTATTTAAGCCCCGAAATGCAAGCACGTTCACGTGCTACAACTTTCAAAAAAGGTAACCTTCCGCAGAACACACTATACGATGGTGCCATCAGATTCCGCCATGATCACCCTGACAGAGGAAAGGGCAGAAAGGTTTATTTCATCAGACTAGCAAAAGGTAAATGGCTTGAGATGAATCGGTATACATGGGAACAAGCCAATGGACCTATTCCCAAAGGAATGCTGATTGCATATAAAGATGGCAACTCAGAAAACTACGCCCTCTCAAACCTTGAGATGATCACTATGAAAGAGAATCGCTTTAGGAATGCACCGGCGCAGCGCCTCCCCGATTCTTACGTTGCACACATCATTACGACGAAGTCTCGCAAACCTGATCGAGCAGCTGCAAAGGAGGTTCTGGAGAAACACCCTGAGCTGATCAAAACAAAGAGGACTCAACTATTATTAAATAAAAAACTAAAGCAAAATGTCAAGGAAAAAGGAAGAAAATCAAACCGAGATCAACGAGCTGCTCGATAAGGTCAAGGACATGGAAGGTAAATTATTCTTCATCATGGCCAGCCGCGAGAGAATACTGCATCACTGGATCGAGGATGGAGCTGTCCATATCAAAACAGATAAGAAGGTGCGGGCCATTGATCTGCCTAAACTGAAAGAATTTATGGAAGGTGTTGAGCCGATCAGTGAGGGCCTCGCAGTAGTGCACGAAGAAAAAAATAGCTCGCAGCTTCAGGTAATATTTGAGGCTTCCGGAATGAGTGAATTGCAAAAAAAACTAATGGATACAATGGACAAGGTGGACGCTGATCCCGAGTATGTGAAGCAAGCCTATGCAGTCAATAACCTGGCTAAGACGATTGTGAATATGACCAATACAAAAATCCAATTCCTGAAAAACCAAAAGTAAACCCAATGCCCATCTCAGTATTATCCGACAAGAGCAAAGTGACCTACAAGGATGCCACGCATATGTACGCAGTCGATGGCTGCTTTCATATCGCTGATGGTCCAGCGGAGAATCATGGAAAGAACACCATCTACGCCATCGTCACCGCTGCTACATCCTGTATCATCCAGAACGATGACGCGACCAACAAGCTCCCGAAATTCCTTGACCCCGTCGAGAGCGTGATCCACATGCTGTTCAATTCCGTGCTGAGGTTAGAAATCACTCATGCGCGCCTGGCTAAGCTCAAACAAATTCTTAACGACTATAACACCAAGACTCAAAAATGGAAGCAATAGGAATCACTGGGATCATTATCCTGGTCGCATACTTCGCAGGCCTTTTAGCCTTTCTTATACTGCGCCACAAGGACGAAGGACACAAAGGATGGTCCGGTGTCGGGCTTATCCTAATCTGGCCACTGGCAGTATTCCACGGATACTTTATCAAAAAGGAAGAACGTGGCTAAGAAGAAAGGAACCGAACTGACTGTGGAGGTCCTACTGTATTCCGGATTCGTGGAACGCTACGACTGCTGCTATCAGATGGGTGACATTATCATATTCCACGAAACCGACCGGTCATTCACACTCGATGGCCATCCGGATAAAATGACGACCGTCGAGCAGCTCCAGGAGGCAATCAATAATTCTTAAACCATAAAGCAAAACAACATGAGCTACAAAATTCTAGAAGCCCGTATTGAGTGGCAAGGCACTCAAATAACAAAGGTAACAGCCTTGGTAGATATCAACGAGGACGGCAGTGATCTCAGAGCGATATCCGCCACAAATCGGCATAGCAACGGCTATGCATATATCAATATAGGAGAAAAGTTAAGTGACGAATTGCTCCAACGGGTAGCCGGTTACGGATGCGGTACCGGTGATCCTAATGATATAATCCTCGTATTCCCAGATTTCTCCAAACACAAAAAGCAAAGGAAATGAATATCCAAATCGTAGCCACAGAATCCCAGACAGCGCCGGCAGGCCTGTTACTATCCGTCGATGGTCCTACTATGGACGGCCCACACTCCGGAGTTTTCCTCCGGATGATGAAAACCTTTATCAAACAATTTGAAGAGGCACAGGCGCAGCTGCTCACTGAATTCGCAAACGAGAAGAATTTCACGATTGAATCTGAGGAAGCAGACAAAAAGAAAGGTATGCTGCCGATGGGCAGAGTGATGGCCGTGATCAACCAGCGCAATGCTGTCAATAATGCCGCATTGAGACTTCCCTATTTATCACATGTAAAAGGCGAAGCATGAAAAATCTACTGCCTAGCGATTTTATGGAAGTTCATCCATGGAATAGTGTAAAGCAAAACAGTGAGAACGAGTCTTTGGCTTGTTCAATTATGAAAACTAAACACTTCAAGGGCAATACCTGGGATGAGGTGACCTACAAAGATTACCTGCATTTTAAAAAGAGCCGTGGTATTGAGCCGTCAGACTGTGCCACACATTCTGAATTTGACGACTTAAAGAGGTTCTGCGTGAACGTTAGCACCGCTGTTGTATTTTCTCCGGCCTGGCAAAAAATAGTAGACGCGAATCCTTAGCCTTCTCTATGATATCGACCTAAAGCATCGACATCATTTTTCAAAGTCATCAGCAAAAACAGCCCTGTCCCTTGAGCACATTTATTGACCAAAACGAAATTTACGAGAAAACCGATGCCGGCCGTCTGATCATCGAGAAGTGGTACCCCGACTCTGTCAAGCAGGAAGCCTTCAAGACTCCCGGCAAGAAGTTCAAAGTCAGGTCCACCGAGAAAACGCCGTCAGCCACCGTCACCTTTATCAAAGGTGTCTGGCTGGTAAAGGATTGGGGTGGCGACACCAAGGCCAGGAACGCCGTGCAAATCGTTCAGCTGGAGGAGAATTGCGACTTCACCACCGCCCTGCAGATCATAGCCCGTGATTTCGGCATTGTCGCTGAAGGCAAACCGATAGTCACCGTCAGCGCTGACATTAAGCAGCGTCCGGCTATACCGGAAGAGATCGACGGAGTATGGGAATTTGAGACAAAGGATTTCACCATGGCAGAAGTACAAACCATCATAGCGCCCAATGTCTGGGAGTACCTGGTCCGGCAGGTTCAGAAGGGGAAAGAACCCGCTACTGAAGCTACCAATGTCACCGTGCTGGAGGAGGTCGTCAGGATCTTCGGCCTGTACCATTTCTACAGCCTGAAGTCCTACAAGGTCGTCAAGGAGCGGAAGGCTACGGAGATCACCAGTACCGCCGATTACCCCATATTTATGTTTGACGAGCTCTCGCCGATCGGCGGGGTTCGCAAAGCTTGGAAAAAGATATATCAGCCTAAAAACGCGGATGCCGGCAAGCGGTTCATGCACTATGGTGGCCGGCCGAATGACTTCATTTTTGGCTACGAGCAGGCCCACAAAGCGCATGAAGAACTGATCGATATCAAGGATGACGACGATCCTATATCTGATCCGGATGCCAAGAAGCATAAAGACAAAAAGGAAAAAAAGAAACCTAAGAAACTAAAGCAGCTCATCATCACGGCCGGTGGATCCGATGGCCTCAATATGGCCTGCCTGTCTCAGTGCTTCCAAAAATCTAAAGATGCCGTGAAAAATGCAGCGCTGATCTATCCCGTCTGGATGAATAGCGAGACGGCCAAGCTATCCAAAGGTGATTACTGGAATCTATCTGTAATGGCCGAGACGGTGTATAACCTGCCTGATATCGATGCGACCGGCCGGCGTGAAGCTCACGAGATGGCCTTGGCGCATCTGGATATCCGGACCATCTGGCTGCCCGACGAGCTGCGGGCCAATAGGGATGCCCGCAATAAACCACAAAAAGATCTGCGCGACTATTTCAAGCACTACACTGTCTCGCAGTTTCATGAGCTGATCAAAACCGCATTCCCATACCGGTTCTGGGATCAGCAGCCCAGGTATAATAAGCAGGATGAATATATCGGCATGGGCTACGTGGTCAATAATAAGTACCTGCTGAACTTCCTGCATCGCAATGGTTTCTACCGGTATGCGGTCGATATGGAAGACGACACATATTTCTATATCCAGATAGAGCATAACGTAGTCACCAAGGTAGGAGCGAAGAAGATCCGGGACTATGTCAATAATTTCATCGAGAAGCGCCACCCTGAGATCGAGCTGATGAATACCTTCCTGCGTACCACGCAGATGAATGAAACGGCGCTCAGCTCCCTGCCCTATGCCTCCATTGACTTCAATGACTTCGACCGGGACTCACAGTGGTTTTTCTACAATAACCGGACTGTTCGCGTCACAGCTGAGGGGCTGACAGAGTTCCGCCCTGGCGATGTAGATAAATACGTCTGGCAGGAAGAAGTACTCAAACATAGGTTTACCAAGCTGGATGACTATTTCACGATCACAAAGGATGATGTCACCGGTGAGTATGATATCGTCATCCATAATCAGGACTGCCTGGTGCTTAGGTATCTGATCAATGCCAGCCGGATATTCTGGCGCGAAGAGCTGGAGGAACGATTAGACGGCATCGATGAGGACAAAAGGGAACAGTATGCAATAGCGCATAACTTCACAGCCGACGAGCGCAAGTTGATGGATGGGATCCACCGGGACCAGCAGGCCGTATATCGCCTGGAGAATAAATTTAACATCGCTGGTCCGCTGCTCACCAAGGCTGAGCAGACGGAGCAGAAGCAGCACCTGATCAATAAGCTGTTCCAACTGGGCTTCAAGTTCCACCGGCATAAGAGCCCGTCACGCGCATGGGCCACGTGGACCATGGATGCCAAACTCACAGACGGCAATGAAAGTCACGGTGGATCCGGCAAGTCGCTTTTGCCCAATCTGATCTACAGCTACTCCCTGATGAAGACCAAATACATCGGGGCCTCAGATCCTAAGGTCCTCGACAATAAGCACGTTAAAGAAGGTATCACAGAGCACACGGATCTACTCTTTGTCGATGACTGCTCCCGATACTTCAACTTCCGTTTCTTCTTCGCAGATATCACCACGGCCACTGAGGTCAATCCAAAGAACTCCAAGGCGGTCACCATTCCCTTCGAGAAATCGCCAAAGCCTTGGTTCACGTCCAACTATCCGCCGCACGATATTGACGCCTCCAAGCAGCGTAGGATCCTTTACACGCTCTATAGCGACTACTACCATGAGAACGCCAACAACGAGTACAGGGAGACCCGCAGCCCCTTTGACGACTTCGGCAAGAACCTTGGCCGCGACTTCGATGAGATCGAGTGGAATCTGTTCCTGAACCTGATCACCCAGTGCGTCAAATTCTTTATGAATACAGACGATAAGATCAATCCGCCGATGGATAATATCAACAAGCGGAATCAGAAGGCCCTGATGGGTGACGCCTTCCAGGGATGGGCCGATGTGTACTTCAGCGATTTGGACCGGATCAATACCGAGCCAGGGGAAGACAAGTTCGTCATCCGTGAGGAAGCAATGGAAGACTTCAAGAAGAGCAGCGGCCAGTCCGGATGGAGCACTAACAAGTTTAGCGCAGCTCTCAAGGCCTGGTGCCGCTATTATGACTACGAACTCGACCCTAGTGATGTGAAGGGCTGGAGGGCTCACGACAGCGGCCGCGGTGGACGTATCACACGGAAGGTGAAGATCAAGGACAAACTAGGGAATGAAACATCCCAAACCAAGGAGGTCATATACATCCGGATGCTGAAGAAAGAAGACGATGAGATTCTACCATTTTAAAAACTAAAACTAAAGCGATGAACTTTCTCACAATTATCAATGGGGACAACATATTTAAAACCGAGAATCAAGCTATCTCGATAAAGACTGGCTGGACTAAATCAAAGAACTATACTGTCACATTATCAAAAATGGGCTGGTATAAACACACCATCCTATTCGGCAACAAGTATGGCTACAACCAATTTCTAACTGCGCTAAATAACGCAGTGAAATTTGGGCATTCTGAGAAACTGACTGTTGATGATCTACCATTTTAAAAACTATAGGACTATGTTATATCTAATTGCTTACTACTACACAGCGGAATCAAGATCGGGCTTTGGAGACTGCCTTATGTCATTAACAGCGCCAATTGCTGATAAAGAATCGCTAGAGATTATCCGCGCGGCCATCGCAAAAAACTTTACTGGCGAGACTAATCTGATAGTATCGATCCAGAATATTATGAAACTACCAATCTAAAACAATGAAAAAGTACATAACGATCATTAACGGCGAGACAACTCTGAAGATGGAAAACAAGGGCCTGCAAATGGACACTGGTTCACCAGAGTCCTGCAAGGACCGACATTACAGGGTAATAATTAAGCTACCTGGTTGGTTCGAGCACGTTGTGCTATTCGGCGATGTAGAGGGCTACAAAACCTTTAGCAGTGAGCTGGGCAGAGCTATCGTATCCGGCCGGTCGAGAAGGATTATCGCTTATGATCTGCCATTTTAATTATCAATAAAACCCTAAAGCAATGAGCACAACAGGTAAGAAAATTCCAATCACGGCCGCCAAAGGAATAGCAGCAGATTACGGCTATAGTCAAGTCATCATTCACGCATTTGATCGGGCCTCAGGTATCCAGCACGTGACCACCTACGGCAAATCAGAAGCCGATTGTATCAACGCTGCACAAGGTGGCAATACTATGAAAAAGCTGCTGAGGTGGCCAGAAGAGCAGTGTAATGCAAAGCCAGCCCGTCAGATCAGGAGGGAGCGCTACGATGGCATGGAACAGGTGATGGCCATGCTGGTTAGCTTCTTGGATCATCCTGATAACGATGACAGAATTGCACTTGCACGACTGGTCGGGATCGCAACAGTAGCCAAGAATTTATCAAACCCAAAAGCAAAAGGCAAATGAAAGTAAAAGTCAAATGCCAGACAGTAGTATACTTCGATCAGGAGATCGATATCACAAAGGACGAGTACGCAGCGCTCCGGAAGCTAGATGGAGAAGAAGTAACCCTGCGCCATAATACTGACAAGTACAACATCATCAACGGCTATCTGGACTATGACCAGATCATCAGCAACAATGCTGTGTACACCTCATTCCAAGTCAGCAGGAGAGGGGCAAGAAGTAAATTATTATTCAACCATAAAGCAAAAACAAAATGGGACTACAAATCTTATCTCCGGAATACATCAACTGGCTTCACGAGCTGACGCAGCTAGGATACGCAAAGAACTTACGCATTGAGAGTGCGCACAAGGATCGGATAAATATTTTGTACACCGATGGCAAAACACCAGAGGAAGCGCTGTCAGAATACATTGAATTCAGAAAGAGGCTTGACGAAATAAAGTAATTACCATGGCAAAGAAATCCATAACACAACAGATCAAAGAAGCTGCCGAGGCTCACGGCCTGGCCGTAGATGATGTATTCTATGTTGGCGGCTGGCCCACCACGTGGCACCTTTACATCGATGAGGACGTCACGGCCATGATTGACTGTGACAATCCGATTGAAGCAACCTCACTGGAACGAATGACAGAGAAAATAAAAGCCGTTCGTTTCGACAAACAACAGGCCTGCCGGGTCTGCGGATGCACCCAAAATAATGCTTGCCCTGGTGGATGCTGGTGGACTGAAGAAGATCTCTGCAGTTCCTGTGATCCGAAAAAGAGCAGCGCCCTCGATTACCTTTTAAATAAGTAACAATGGAACTCACTATCGAAAATCTAAAGAAGGTACCAACAGGAAATCGCTTCGCACTATTTCTCAATGGCACCCTCGCCGGTGTCTTCGTGATGTTGGCCGGCCACCGGTACGTACAAGTCACCTTTGGCCTCAGCAGCTGGACCTTGTCGAAGTTCATCGAGAACTGTAATGAGGAAATGGTAGTTCCTACCATCGAGCATGTTTCAAATATCAAAATCAAGTCATGAACGAGTCCAAAGTTTTTACCATGCCCGGCGCGGAGGTCGTTGTACAGATCGTAGAGTTCCCTGTGGCAGCTCATCGATATGGGATCTATTTTATGATCGAGTGCCAGGTAATCACCGACAGATATACTATCTGCCGCGGACAGAATTACTCCACTCGCCAGGATGTTGAGAGTGCCTTTGCTGACTTCAATCAAAGCATGGACGTCGCGGCCGCAAACTATGCAAGATCAATTTTCAAATAAACAATAGCCATGGACGACATCAAAAAGAAAGTAGCTCAGCGGATCCGGACACTGCGCGAAGCGAAAGGAATGAAGCAGGAGACACTAGCGTGGACCGCTGAGGTCGATAGAACCTACATGAATCACATAGAGCTTGGTGAGCGCAATATTTCCGTCACGACGCTGGCCAAGATCCTCACAGCTCTGGAGATATCGTGGCTGGACTTCTTTAAAGAAATAGAATCAGCATGAATGAAGATAACGACGACATCACAAAAGTCCAGTTGACACCTGACCAGGTGATCGATCTGGTTTTATTCCTGGAAGCGGAATCCAAGGAAGCTCCTAAAAACTTCTCTGAGTGGGGAGAGGACTGGATACGAATCTGCAACCTAAAGAATGATATCAGGCTTATGCTAAAGGGGGATGTGTTACCGCTGAGAGTCGATGACTGGCATGCGCTGCATAATTATCTGGCCGACTATGTCCACACTCTCAAGTCAGAGAAAATGGGAGTTGTCATGTTTACTAAATACCGGGATTTATTCACGGCCATACATGGCTGCGATCTGGGAGCGATTTATCCGATATCCTTTTTTGTCCCGACAGATTACGACGCCATACCCCGCGTCCTTTATGTAAATCCAAATGCCAAAATCGAATTGAGATGACACCACAGATCCCACGGCCATGGACCCACTGGGCCAACTACAAAGAGAAGCGCATCTTCCTGGTCGTAGACCGGCCAGTGGAGAACGAGGGCGACATCGTCATCATGGAGGTCAAAGAATACGATCCGGACGAGAAGCGGATATTCAAGCACATCAAACCGGTGGACTGGATGCTGCTCACTCAGGATGGTAAACAACTGAAGCCGTACACACCGCGGCTCTAAAGAAGCTGGTGACGATCAAAGGAAGTACGCCTGGGGGATATGTCGCTATGCCGAGACTGAAGGTGAAACCGATTGCAACGGGAGTAATTATAAGCCCTACTGATAGCGCAGCAATAGCCGGGGAGGTAGAACCTCCAAAACGACCGTTCGGATTGCCGGGTAACAGGAAGTGCTATTATACGGGGGAGTTGGTAGCCCTTTGATCAGAGCCCTGTAGCGCATGCTACAGGGCTTTTCTATGCGTGCCAGGCTAACCCATGCCGACCATCCGATCAGCGCCACCGTGCCTATCATCTATCCATTTGAAATGCTGTTTCTGTAACGGAGTGCCCAAAGGCACGTCGTTACAGAAACCTGCCGCTTTGACACCCCCCTTTAGGCCGCTTTCTCAGCTTCCTGCGCCGCCTCCCTTTTTTCTTCTATTGGCGAAGCCATAAACTACAATTATTCTGTAACTCTGTAACCGAAGGGGAAAATGATAGTTGAAAGGCACAACAGCACTTAGTTACTCTTTTATTTACTTTCTGTAACTAAATAAGAGAGTTACAGAAAAGAATGTAACCTAATAGAACAGAGCCAAAAGTTACAGAATCAGGGACTTAGGTTACAACTGATAAAGGAATCTGCGAACGATCTAACCCGCTGAGTATCACCGGAAGTTACACGGTTACAGAAGATACAGGAAAAAGTGGCGTTTTTTGAGCTCTCGGTTTTGCTCTGTGCGGATGTGTTATTGGTTTTAAATATTTCCAATGGAAATATTTGTTATTTTTGGTTTCCGTGAAGACCGCCACCATCTACACTTTACCGCACATCGCTCACTGGCTCCAATATAGCTACGGCACCCCTGTCAAATTTCCGCGCAGCTGTCCGTTCGGAGCCACCTTGTTATCCTGCCTGAGCAAAGAAAATATCACTGTGCCGGATCGGACCATGGTGAAGATCGTGGTCAATAAAAATGTTGTGAGTACCTATGGCCATACCATCTCCGCAAACCGGATCAATTATTTCACCAAGATACTGGTAGAAGAGCTGGACAGGTACATCTATGATTTTGTCAATGCGCACCGTAAGAGCTGCGGCTCTGTAGTTGCCGCCATTTGTTTGTTTCAGGAGCGGCTGGAGTTCCACGAAGAACTCTATGCATTGGACACCATAGAGAGGCGCTACTACCGGTACAAGGAGAAACTAAAAAATAAATTCCACTCATCTGTCAGTAAGAAATCATGATACCAGAGCAAACAGGATCACTCCCACAAACCAATCTCACCACCCATCCGGGACTGTGCCGGATCTATGCCATAGACCTTGAGGACATAGAGAGCATGCCCGATCTCAAATCCATGATGAAGTCTATCCGCGCAGACTCCGATATAGTTCACATATCAGACATAGTGCTGAAGGCTGGAGGTGCTATATTATCCATCGTGAATGACAATCAGGTAGGAAGTGAACTGACAGAAGACGACAAGGCCTCTTCTCAAAATTCTTACTATCCATATACAGTAGCCTTCGTGCTGCCAAACGATGACGCCAACACGCGCGGCAAGCTGCTCAGAGCATACTACAACCGGCAGTTCGTAGTACTGATCAAACAGGCCACCGGTGCCTGGAGAATACTGGGAAGCAAGCACCGCGGATGTGACTTAAAGGCCACACTCGATACAGGTACCCAGAGCAAAGGAGCGAACGAATACAAGTGCACATTCACATGGGAGAGCGGGCAGCGCGCCTACTACATGAAGGATCCCAATTTCAGAGTGCTCAATATCACCAGTGCTGTCTATAGTCATTCTATCCCTGGCGATTTTCTGGTCATACATTACGATGCGCACCACTTCACCGGTACCGAGGCCGGCACGATACAAATGTATGTCAATGGCGCGTGGAGTACTCTTGATGTATATAGCGTAACGACCATAGCGGATCATACCTACACGTTAGCCGGCACTATGTCTGCCGGCACCTATTTTGTCCGGCTGCTTTCATCCACCGGAGTAGTATCCAATACGGTAGTCATAACCGTGTAATTTCTGTCAGTGAATACATAAGTAGTGCGTTGCAAATTTGCTTTCAGGATGAAACTGATGAGCATACTACTTACAATTTTTCACGGGATTTGGGCTATGCAGCCAGAGGCTGTCAAAGCCTATCAACCGCTGATCGATGCGCTCATAGCCAATCCGTCTTACGATATCACACATATGATGCCAAAGGCAAAAGTGTTTGATATCAATGCCATCGTAGGATCTCCCGCTCCGCTTGCCTCACCTAACTCTTGGAATGGAGGTCTCGCCAATGCTCCTAAAGGTAGCGTGGCCATATTACCTATGTCAGGCGTGGTGATGAAGAAAGACAATTGCGGTGCACCTGGCACTCAGACGGTCGGCAGCTGGCTCAGTCAGGTAGATGCCAATCCACATATCATCGGCGCCGTTTTCGTCGCAGACACTCCAGGAGGATCTGTGGACGGTACGCCTATTCTCGCTGACCAGATCAAGGGAATGCAAAAGCCTATAGTCGGACTGGTGGATGGCATGTGTTGCAGCGCTGGTGAGTGGATGATCAGCGCTACGGATTATATCTATGCATCACATCCGCTCAATCAGGTTGGCTCTATCGGAATCATGTCCTCATTTATGGATACCACTAAGCAGGATAAAAAAGCTGGTGTCAAACGGGTTCAGGTCTATGCTACCAATAGCACGGACAAGAACAAGGACTTCGCCGATGCACTGGCTGGTGATACTACTGCCATCGTGGCCCGTCTCGATGCGATGAACGCGATGTTCGCCGCTTCGATCAAAAAGAACCGGTGGAATAAGGGACTATCGAAAGAAGTCTTCACCGGCAAAACTTATCTCGCTCAGGATGCAATCGGCCTTGGACTGATAGACGCTATCGGTACCATGCCTGCCGCAATCAATAAAGTTCTTCAACTATCAAAATCGTAATATGAAAAAAGTATTCACATGGGTGGCTATTGCCGCTTTGCTTGCAGTAAAAGATGGAGGATTCATGCAAGATCAGGATGATACCTCCGTCAATCTGCTCGGAGAGCACATGGACGCTATCAATACCGCTTTAGTTGATGCCAATACTGCCAAAGCTTCTGTAGCCGGTTTGACTACGCGTGCTACGACAGCCGAAGCAGCTGTCACCGAAGCTCACCGCCTCCGTGATGAAGCGGTGAACAATCTCGCTACGCTCCAGGCTACGCTCGATACTGCTAACGCTGATCTCGCGACTCGTACGCAGGAACTAGCTGCGGCTAATGTGGCTTTGTCTAAAAGGCCGCCAGCCACTCCGCCTATCATTCCTGGTGGACCCGGTGGACCTGATGCGAAAACGAAGTTCGAAGAATTCGCTGCTACGCTGCCTCACAATAAAAAGGCAGATGAGATACTAAAAAAGAATGGCGCGTAGGCCCAGATGAACCGATTGATAATTGTCCCAAAATAAAACACTTAAAATTTTTGTAATATGTTAACAGCAACAGCGGTCGTAGCAGAATGGGGAGCTTACTTCATAGATGAAGGACAAAGCGTATCAGACCTGAAGACACTGTTCAAAGAGGCTTCTGAGACAGAAGATATCTTTGCCCAGGGAGTCACTACTAATAATACAACAGTGCGTAAATCGCAGGTTGTAACTACCAGGGTATTGCAACCGTTCCAAAAGGCCTTTACCCAGCTCGGCGGTACCACCTTCACTCCGAAGGATATCCCTCTGTATCGTCTCAAGATCGATATACAGGAGTCTGTGGATGACCTGCATGATAGCTGGTTGGCATATCTGACTTCCAATAGCCTCGACCGCAAAACATGGCCTATCGTCAGGTGGCTGGCTGAGATCTACGGCATCACGCAGCATAAGCATGACCGCGAGATGAATGAGGTATTCCTGGGAGAGTATGCAGCTCCTACACCGGGCACTGCTGGCGCTATCAGCACGTCTATGGACGGTATCCGTAAAAAGATCCGTGACCTGCATACGTTGGGTACCAGCATAGTATTTGCCACAGGTACTATACCGACAGATCCCGCTACTTTCTGTACCTATATCGAAAACGCAGTAGCAGCTATCCCTGAGCTGATCAAAGCTCTGGGCGGTACCATCAATATGAACCGTACCCTGCGCAACCGCTACAGGGCCGGTAAACGTGCGAAGTACAATGCGGCCTACGATCAGATGAAAGGCGAGTCTGACACTATCATGGACTGGGAGCAGTTCAGCGTAAAGGGCCTGCCATCTATGACCGGCTCCAACATGATCTGGTATACACCGGATATCAATAAGAACCGCTTTTATATCGCCTCTGAGAATCAGTCCATCTTCCAGATTGAGTCGGTGGACCGTACAGTGAAGATGTTCACTGACTACTATTTCGGTCTCGGTTTCTGGATCGATCAGTATGTATTCCACAACGACCAGGACTTAGGATCATAATTAATCACGACCACTTAGGACCTTGAGCATTTTTACTAAATATTAATCTTTTTAAATATACGTTATGGCAGACTTGACACTCGAATTACTCGCAAAGCAGATACAGGATCTGAAAGGCCAGCTCGACAAAAACTCGACTGAATTCCAAAAGCAGTTGGCCGCTTCAAACAAAAGCCTCATTGATCTGGATAGCAAATACGAGGTCGTAAAGAAAGATCTGGTTGCATCTGGCAAAAGGGTAAATGAATTGGAGAATGAGCACCTGAAGCTTTCAGAATCTCACCAGACACTTACTAAGGCGCATGATGAGCTGGAGACTTCTCATGATGATCTTTCCCTGAAGGTAGACCAAATAGAGGTAGTGCCAGCATCTGCCGCTCCTGTCGTCGAGAAGAAACCAGAGTTCGTCCCTGAGAAGGCGAAGAACCTGGACAAATCCGGCAAGCCTGAGAACGAATACCACTTCACTGTGAAGGGTAATAACTACAAGTTCATTGCCGGCCATGTCACACCGCCATTCGCAGCAGGTCAGGAAGCACCGGCGAAGATCACTGCGCTTATGGCTCAGGAGGATACAACTCTCTGCGCGAAGCTGGTAGACACCGGTAGCGGA
>JAOQAO010000091.1 GCA_025963485.1 Bacteroidota bacterium
CACAGGCGGCGGGATGACTGTAGCGCTCACCGACGTGCATCACCTCGGCGACAAGCTTATTGTTATCAAAGACAACTTTACTACCGAAAACATTAACGAGGCCATCGCGGCATTCTACGAGACCCGCTATGCGGAAAATGCCAGCATCAACATCCTCGCCGACGCCCTTTATGGCGTGATGAGTGATGATGACCTCAAAGAAGCCTGCTATACATATTTGCAACAGGGCGGCAAAAAGTCCAGCATACCGCTATCCCTGCTCTCTGCTATCAATAGGGACAGCAGCATGCTCCTGAAGCATTTTTTCGCAGTCGCTATCCACGGAGCCCGGCAGATCATACAGCCCAATCCCTCTCCCGCCAATATTGGCCGCTCTTATCGCATGATCAAAAATGCCGTCCACATCATATCCCCGCTGGTGCTCAATCAAAAGCCCGGGCCATTTACCAGGGCTACCTTCCGCGTGGCTGAAAAGGTTTTCGCATAGTGAATAGACCTCAAATGTATCCATGTCCACCGATTTACTTTATATGTGAAAATCCTTCGATTGTCGAAGTGATGGCGAAATCCTATTTTAGCGCGTGATGTCAGAAGATGAAAGTCAGATAATAGCCGGTTTCTCTAAACTCAATAAGCGCGATAAGATAAAGTGGATAGCCAAGAACTTCCTCTACGCCAATCCTATCGAGGTCCTCAATGAGTTTGCAGGCTTCTGGCATGACAATATCGAGTCGCAGAAACTCCTCGATGGCTTCAGTGAGAACACCATAGCCAACTTCCCTGTCCCTTTCGGCATTGCCCCCAATTTCAAGATCAACGGCAAGGTATTCGCCGTGCCTATGGTCACCGAGGAAAGCTCCGTCGTAGCTGCCGCCTCCAATGCCGCCAAATTCTGGCTCTCGCGCGGCGGTTTCAAATCCACCGTTTTATCTACTATCAAGATCGGCCAGGTGCATCTGGTATATAAAGGTGACAAGGATAAATTCATTACCTTTTTCAAAGCGATAAAACAGGATCTCATCAAAGGTGTGGCAACTATCACCGCAAAAATGGAAGCACGCGGCGGCGGTGTCAAAGACCTTGAACTCATTGATTTCTCACAGATCGAGCCGGGCTACTTTCAGGTGCGTGGTTACTTTGAGACCGTAGACTCGATGGGGGCCAACTTCATCAACTCATGCCTCGAAGAGTTCGGTATACTCCTGAATGAGATGCTGGCTGAAAGCCCGATATTCACTCCGCAGGAGAAGGACATCGAGATAGTCATGTGCATCCTGTCCAACTATACCCCTGACTGTATAGTCCGTTGCGAAGTATCGTGTGGTGTCGAAGAACTCGGCACATTCGATGATGGCAAAATGAGTGGAGCCGAGTTTGCAGAGAAATTCCGCCGCGCGGTGCGCATCGCTCAGATAGATCCATATCGCGCCACCACGCACAATAAAGGCATCATGAACGGTATAGACTCCGTCGTGCTTGCCACCGGCAATGACTTCCGCGCAGTAGAATCCTGTGCACATACCTATGCGAGCCGCGACGGCCAGTACCGCAGCCTCAGTGATTGCACTGTCGAGAATGGCATATTCACTTTCGGGCTTAGCATGCCGCTCGCTATCGGCACTGTAGGCGGTTTGACCTCGCTTCACCCGCTAGCCAAGAGATCCCTCGAACTCCTGGGTAATCCCAACGCATCGCAACTTATGGAGGTCATCGCAGCCGTAGGCCTTGCGCAGAACTTCGCCGCATTGCGCTCACTCACCACAGTCGGCATTCAGAAAGGCCATATGAAAATGCACCTGACCAATATATTGGCGCAGTTTCAAGCTACAGATGCCGAAGCGGAAAAAGCCAAAGCTTACTTTGACGACAAGACAATCTCAGTATCATCCGTCCGCGATTACCTCGAAACCCTGAGAAAATAATGTATCAATATTCAAACTTGATAAATTCACCCACTGGTTCTTCCCTCTCATTGGGAGAGGGAAGATGCCGAAGGCAGATGGGTGAGGTAAATCTCACATCTCATGTCTGAATACTATGGACATGGGAAACTCTTATTGACCTCCGAATATTTCGTATTAGATGGCGCCAAGGCCTTATCCATCCCGACACATTTCGGCCAGCACCTCCGCGTCAAAGAACTTTTAGGGAAAAGTAATACCCTCTACTGGGTCGCGCTCAATAACCTCAAACAACCCTGGCTCAATCTCGCATTTGATAAAACTGATTTCTCCTGTATCAATGCGGACACTAAAGAAGCAACGACACTCACCAAGCTACTTACAGAAGCCAAAGCATTAAATCCAAACTTCCTCAAAGACGATTCAGATATAGCCGTCGAGACCTTTCTCGAGTTCCCTAATAGCTGGGGCCTCGGATCCAGCTCCACGCTGGTCTATTGCATATCGCAATGGGCAGGCATAGACGGTATAGCTTTGCTCAAAAAAACCATCGGCGGCTCTGGCTATGACGTCGCTAATGCTGGTTCAGATACACCTATCCTTTATCAAATAGAAAACGGCAAGCCCCAATGGCAGCAGGTATCCTTCGATCCACCATTCAGCGAAAAGCTCTACTTTGCCTACACAGGCCAGAAGGCCCTATCGTCTACAGGAATTTCCTACTATAAAGAAAAAGTAAAGCAGAAGGAAGACACCATCCGCTGGCTCGACCGCCTCACAGAAAGCATGCTCCAATGCCAGTCCATTGAAAAGATGGCCCAGATCATCCGAGAGCATGAATCCATCATCTCAGAAGCGCTTGACCTACCTAAAGCAAAAGACCTACTATTCCCCGACTATTGGGGCGAAGTAAAATCCCTCGGCGCCTGGGGCGGCGACTTTGTGATGCTGACCAATACAAGGTCGGAAGAAGAACTGCTCGCGTATTTGAAATCCAAAGATATTAGTGTGGTGCAGCGCTTTGATAGAATGATTTATAAAAAATAATCTCCCATATATTGCACTTGAAACTTTGAGAACTAATCTCGCTCAAAAATGAACCTGGCTAATAATCCCCCTTGAAAAGGGGGTCAGGGGGATTCGAGCCCTTCATACTGAAAACCGCACTTTCTCCTCCGAAAAATCAAACCCAAACTTCTCCTCCAGCACTTTGATCTTAGCCAGATACCTCTCCTTAAATTTCCGGTGCGCCTCACTTGTAGCATTACGCGGGCGATGATTGACTGCATTTTCGATCTCCACGAGTTCCTGGAGGAGTACCTGAGTTTCGGCAGGCAATAACGTCGCCACCACTTTCTCCCAAACATACTCTATAGCCTGCGCTGTCGGATGCAGCATATCATCCGCAAAGAAACGGTAGTCCCTCAGATCATCCATCACGATCTCATAAGCAGGGAAATAATATGCCTGCGGATACTTCCTAATAAGTGCATTGATAGCAGCAAATAAATGCCCTTTGCTTACAGAGTTTTCAAAATGCCCGAATGCAAAATACCTCACGGGACTTACCGTCAGGATGATCCTGAGATCAGGATTGCGCTTAAACAGCGTATCTATGCTCTTTGACAAAGCTTCAACTATTTCTTCCGGCGTCATCAGTTCAAAGTCAAACTGAGAACCCGGAATCTTGTGGCAATTAGAAACTGTCTTGCCGGTTTCTTTCCTTTTAAACACATGAGCTGTACCAAATGTCAAGAATAGCACGGACGCCTCAGTCAACTTTTGAGACTCTTTATTAAGTGAAGTATTTATACCCTCCAATGTCTCCGCTACTGTTGGCTTCGAAAAATCGCCATGATGATCAAAGGAATGATATAGCTCATCTTGCAGCACCAGCTCGCTTTCCTTGTACGGCGTCGGAGTCAGTAGCTTGTCAATAGCATTGGCTATAGACGCCGGATTATACTGCTGGCCGAAAGGATTGATCTCTATATCAAATTTATTCTTGAGGAAGTAGCGCCCGATATTCTCCGAAAAGCACGAACCAATACTTATGATCCTATCCTTATGCGTGATAGAAAAGGAAGCCTTGGCCGGGGTGATTATGGTGCGGAATTGGTCCTGCATACAGGGACGGAAATTAATGCTTTTCACGACTCTTTTCCGGTCAAAATACACGGTAAATACATGGATTTTCAGGGTATTCGCGGCCGGTGGATATGTATGATAAAAATCCTTTTGCATTTCGGCAAATTCCCTTACGTTTGCCACGCTTTAATTAACCATTTATCAATAATAAATTAGTATGAAAATAACCGTAGTAGGTGCCGGAGCAGTAGGCGCCACCGTAGCTGACAATATCGCCCGTAAAGAACTTTGCCAGGAGCTGGTGCTAGTGGATATCAAGGAAGGTATAGCCGAGGGCAAGGCTATGGACATGATGCAAACAGCTACCCTGCTTGGATCAGACACTAAGATCATCGGCTCGACCAATGACTACTCAAAAACGCAAGGCAGCCATGTGGCGGTCATCACCTCCGGTATCCCGCGCAAACCAGGCATGACCCGCGAGGAACTGATCAGCACCAATGCCGGCATCGTAAAGACGGTCACAGAGAACCTCCTCAAGCACTCTCCGGATGTGATCATCGTCGTCATCAGCAATCCAATGGACACCATGACATACCTCGCGCTCAAATCAAGCGGCATCCCTAAGAACCGCATCATCGGTATGGGCGGTATCCTCGATAGTTCACGTTTCAAATACTACCTGAGTGGCGCGCTGAAGTGCTCTCCGAGCGATCTGCACGCTGTAGTGATAGGCGGTCACGGTGATACTACTATGATACCTTTGACTCGTCTGGCATTCCTTAATTCTCATGCAGTGAGCCACCTGCTCCCGGCTGACCAGCTCAAGCAGATAGCTGCTGACACTATGGTAGGCGGTGCTACACTCACTAAGCTTATCGGAACTTCTGCATGGTATGCACCGGGTGCTGCAGGTGCTGCCCTCGTAGAGAGCATCGTACGTGATGAGAAGAAAGTGTACCCATGCTGCGTAGCGCTGGAGGGCGAATACGGACAAAGCGATATTTGCCTCGGCGTACCTGTCGTGATCGGCAAGAACGGCTGGGAAAAGATCATAGACTATAAGCTCAACGCAGAAGAGCAGGAAGCATTCAACAAGAGCGCCGATGCTGTAAGGTCTATGAATGAAGTACTCAACACACTGACCGTATAATAAAACCTAAATCATAAAAAGGCCGTATATCATTACGGTCTTTTTTATTTGAAAACAATGGCAAAGAAAATAAGCAAACCCAAGGGCTTAAAATTTGTGATCTCAGAAATGCAAGGCGGAGGATACCATCCGTTTGTGACAGTCACTGTCGAAGGCAAAAAATGCCGCTTCCTGATCGATACCGGAGCCTCAAAATCTGTTATTGACAAACATTTCTACGAGTCCAAACTGGAAAGGAAAATGAAGGTTCTCAAACAGGAAACCACCGGCCTTCATAGTACGGTGATGGAGTCCTATACAGGTACACTAAAAAAGCTCCAGATCGGCGAACTCAATATTTCCCAGTATTTCGTAGCTGGTGTAGACCTCAGTCATGTCAATAGTACTTACAAGAAAATGAAGATCAAAAAGATCGACGGCATCTTGGGTTCAGATCTGCTGAAGATCCACAATGTGGTCATCGATTACGCTCAGAGCATGTTATTCATAGGCGGCAGAGTTCCCACCCCTCCAAAAAGGGCTTAAACGGCCGAATGCAAACTAAAAAAGGAGATACACCACGTATCTCCTTTTTGTATTAAGCCCCCTTCGGGGGGTTGGGGCCGGTCCGGTCCTTACTTCTCCGTGATCCTCACCACACCACCGCCATTATACGAATGGTATTCTCCGGCATACATCGCATCAGCCATCACCGGCCCCATCACGAAGGCTCCCGGACTCACACAGCGTACGGCATAATAGTACTTCTGCTTGCCTCCGGAGTACAGATTCATAAACAGGTTGACTCTGTCATCGCGATAGTCTGAGGCCGTAGGTGTATTGGCATCCTTGATCCAATCCATGCCCGGTATTTCCTTCAGACGCGGATTTTCTATCTCAAATCCCGCCGGCAGCATATCCGTGATCACCACGTTGTCTATCGACCGGCTATAAGAGTTCTCGATCGTGATACCGACGATCACCAGGTCATTTTGTTTGAAGTTCATTCCGGATATTGGCCTGCCGAAACGGTCATAGAACTGCTTACGCACTTTCATATAGCTGTCCTCCTGCTTATAGGAGCCATCTGCCGTGATGCCCTCATTTTCATAGAAATAATACAGCTTGCCTGTACCGGAGGTGGTGATCTCCACCTTGCTGCCACCGAGCTGTTTGCGGCTGAGCTTGATAGATTGACCCTTGAAATCACCTACTACTTTCCCATTTACCTTGATCTGAGCAGTGACCGTAGCGCCGGCATTGGCCCGCAGTATTTTGCCGAGAGCCAGGAAGCTGAACACTCGTTCCTGTGTACTCAGGTAGTAGCTCTTTTTGATACTTTCCGAAACATGTTTGGTCATGATCGGTATCTGCTGATTCTGTGGATCGACCTCTGCCAGCACATTGAGTGCTATGGCCTCATCACGTACTGCCGATGCAAAGCTACCACCGGTTTCCTTATCCGACACATCTCCGGCAAAAGTACTTGGCAACATCTCTTTGAACTTCGCCTTATCCCCCGCCATCGCATATCCTGCAGATAGCAGGTATTTGCAGTCCAGCGTCAGCAATTGCGGATTGGACTTATAGTAGTTCATCGTACTCACATCCTGCTTGCCCGCCAGCGCCAGCACATACAGGCTGTAGCCCACTTCATGCGGTGCCACTTTCATATTCTTGCCACCATTGTAGTACCAGTTGATCAGGTCATGATTGCGGAGCTTGGCATTGAGGTATTCGAGCAATTTGCTCAGCAGGTCGTCCGATACGTCGTAGCCCGCTTTCTTTGCCTCTATGAGGAAGTGGGCTGCATACACCGATGCCCACCAGCATTCAGTTCCTTCACCATCCCACAGGGTCAGGCCTCCATTATACAACTGGCGCATCTTGATCTTGCGGATCGCTTCATTGATATTGTAGTTGGCAGTCTTCACGAGGTCCTGATTCATCAGCCCGCTGAGGTCCTGGAAGTAGAGTTGCGGGAACGCCGCCGATACTGTCTGCTCCGTACATCCGTATGGGTATTGCACCATATACTTCAGCTGATCGCTAAACTCCACCATCGGCGAGCGGCTCACGGTCAGCTTGTAGTCTGCCATAGCCGGGATAAACCGCGCATCACCTATCTCTATGGTCTTGGCTGATCCTCCTTCCAGATATCCTGAGCCATTACCCTTTTGCAGCGAAGCAGCCGGACGCACAGTGATATCCGTCACATCCTGGAACTTCTCCCCTGCATTCACATCCACTGTCACCTTAGCTTCATCAGGCGCACCATTTGCCACCAGCCTGAATACTACGCGCGCTTCTGCCTTGCCATTGATCTTGACCGATTTTGATTGCTCTCCGATAAACTGCACTGGTCCTTGTGCTTTGATGGACACAGAAGCATTCGTGCTATTAGCCGTGGTATTGGAAACTGTCACGGGCACATCCACCGTATCTCTCGGACTGATAAACCTCGGCAGCGAAGTCACGATCACGATCGGATCAGCTACCGTCATATGCGCCTCCGCACTGCCAAATGAATGCTCCTTATAGGCCACTGCCATCAGCCGCACCTCTCCGGAGAACTGCGGGATATCAAATTCAAATTTACCATCTCCCCCTCCGCTGGCATCTGTGATGCCGCTCCAGTATGTCAGAAGCTTCACGCGTTTGTTTTTGACCGGGTTGACGCGTTTAGACATATCGGATGCATCACCACCGGTGCTGGAGATACCATTGGTGACCTCAGGGAATAAGAGCGGATACAAGTCAAATGAGTTCACATCCAGCGCCCGCTTCTGATAGAAGAATCCATAGGGATCAGGAGTCTTGTAGCCCGTGATCTGCAGGATACCTTCATCCACGGCAGCCAGCGTGATCTTGCAGTTGGCAGCAGCTTTTACGGTCACCTTCTGGCGCGTGCGTGACCGTACAGCTTTTTCAGCGATGATCTGCACAGGTATCTTATTGGCCTTCTCCTCTACTATTAGCGAAGCATAACCGTGTGCTACCGTAAGCGGCAGGTCGGTTTCTTCATGAGGTTTGATCAGTGTCGCGCTGATATAGGCATTAGGCAGATAGGCAGCTTTGATATTCATCGTAGTCGATGCCGTGCGCTTATCCGTATTGAGGTAGAAGTGATCGATCACATGGTCATTTTCCAATGTCACCAGTATCCGGCCGTTGAACGGTGCCTTGAACAATACTTTCGCTGTTTCACCTACATTATATGAGGTCTTATCCAGGCTGATGTCTATGTTGCCCTCTGTATTTACTTCAAAGGATGTATTGCTGTTGTAGCCATAGCCGCCGTAGCTATAGAAACTC
>JAOQAO010000092.1 GCA_025963485.1 Bacteroidota bacterium
GTAATACATCTTCCAAAAAACAACACAAATGTCCATTACTCCATTTTGTTTTATTTCTGGCAGCTTATCGGGATAGTTCATGTAGGACAGGTATGTCTTTCTATCTATTTTAATCGTTGGGTCAAGACCGTCATCTATGCGCTTCTTGAGTACGTCTTCGATTTCACCACCTATTTTCGCTTCATAGCCACCGTCTTTTATAAATATTATTCCTTTAGCAGTGATAGATATGGTGGCATCCTCTTCTGAATAAACTAATCCCTCAGATATAAGGTGTGAAACTGCGGATGAAAGATACTCATAGCTGATATACTTGTAATACCGGTCTCTGTATACCACATTCAGGTCTATCTTTGTATTGTCAAAGAGAATTATCAGCAGATCATCCATAAGGTTATGTAATGGTAAACTCATAATCAGATTTCTAGGTTTTCGAAAATCTTCAATCATTAAAACGCCCTGCTAACCCCCACTACCCATCTAAACTTCACATACTGAGGATCGACGCTCGGAGTGTGAGATATCACAAATGGCACATCGAATCGTAAGGTCAATGGTTTGATGTCCTGCAGGAAACCCCACTTCTTGATCGTCAGCGCCAGACCGGCTCCGCCGTCGAAACGTACTTGTGATAGTTCCTGTTCGCCGCGGGAGTTGGAGTAGGCGAGAGCGCCGAGATCACCAAAGAGATATGTATTCAGCGTGAAAATGTCTTTCAGCTTTTGGTTCTTGACCGGTACGATGCGGTTGAAGTCCAGTTCGCCGTTGACAGAGAAACCGGAATTTCCTTTATATGCCGGCACAGGTACGCCGTATTTGTCATACTCCGTGATCAGGTATCCTGTATAGCCACGCAGGTTGAGGCCGCCTCCGTAGTGCAGGTGATTGACATCGGCGCCATAACCGCTCCACTGTTGTGGTGCGAAGCCTGCCGCGCGCATGTATTTATTCTCCATCATATCCTCCTCATTCGCTCCCGCGAAATAGAGCGCAGATTCGCTTGGGACCATATTGCCCATGCCAAAGCGGCCATAGATGCGTGTACGCAGATCGAGCTTCCAGAAACTCACACGGCCGATGTGCGTGATCTCCAGATAGTTATAGTTGAAGGAAGAACTGAGCGTAGCGGACCGCAGGTGCGCAGTGATATAGCCCGATGCCTTAGCATTGGCATAGTTATAGGTACCTGTGAGATTGAGCGATGCGTTAAACATATTCGGCGAGTCCCAGTAGGTGCTCCACTCATCCTGATTGACGAGGTAGTTTTTATAGTATGGCCTGTTGCGCGTGAAGCCTTTGAAATGGAAATCTATGGCAAAGTTATTCGGCAGTGTTTTGACGAGGCCAAATTTATATAGCTCAAAGCCATCCAGCCACCGCGACTGGAAGTAGACGGAAGTACTCTTCATCAGCTTATTGATCGGTGTGGAATAGCTGAAAGAATAATTGATCCATCCGGCCTTTTTCAGATCGGCATCGGAATAGTGATAGGCGCCTCCCTGTGCCAGATGCGTATTGAGCCAGATGGTAAATTCAAATTTATGTTTCACATACATGTAACTGCCTTTCATATTAAAGCCCAGCTGGAAGCCTGCATATGAATTGTACCATAGATCGGGACGCATCCAGATCCGGTATTTCTTCCAGCTATTCGGTGGATAGATACGCGAATCAAAGCGTACCTCCACATTCCCATGCTGCCTGTTGTCAAAGTCATTGATATCTGCCAATCGCTCACTCGGGTCGATGATCACATTTTTGATACCGCCGGGTATATTGAGTGTGGCGGTGTACGTCGGCTTGAGTTTATCCCATCCATACCACTTAGGGAGTATGCTGTCATTGGCAGGATTCTGAAACTCGGGTTTAGTATATTGATCCTGCTTCTGCGTCAGTTTCTTTTCATACCAGGTGTTTGGTATATGATAGTCATATATCGCACCATTTTTAGAGATGACGCGAAGGTCTATCGGCATTTGAGACCGGCCTTTACGTTTGAGTTTGATCGCATAGATATCATGCGGCACAGGCAGGTCGGGATCGGTCCATACCTTTTTGACAGAAGATATTTTGTAGTCGATGGTCTTCGTGGTTTCCATCCATTCATCAAAGAACCAATTGAGATCGACATGCGTGAATTGGATAACCGAATTGCGGAAATCCTCCGGATAGGGATGGCACATTTTCCATTGCGCCACGTAATGCCTCATGGCTGCGAGAAACACCGAGTCACCAAGCACATATTGCAGATTATAGAGCATGGTCGATGTCTTATTGTAGACCATACCATAGCCACCGCCCTGCCCCAGCGCGCCATTGAATCCATCGCTGTGGGTATTTAGCGGTTCGTCTGTATGCAGCGTGGCATCGCGCAGGTAGCCGAGATAGGCCCTGCCATCACGGGTATCACCTTTCTCGGCAAAATGGCGGATATATTTATTCCTGCTCGGCGGATCGAGCGCTGTGTCGCCGTCTATATGCTCCATGCCCCACACAGTGAGAAACTGAGTGAAGCCCTCATCCATCATAGCGCGATAGGTCTCATTGCTACCCACCATGCCGTAGAACCAGTTGTGCCCGACCTCATGCACGAGCAGGCTGTGATAGCCCGGATTGCGACCGCCATCCATCGTGATCATCGGGTACTCCATGCCATCCTGTGCATCGGCCACTACCATCTTGGGATATTCGAACATGCCCACCGACTCCGAGAAGCACTTGATGATCTTTGCGCAAAAATCTGCACTATTCTGCCAGCCGGAGGCGTGCGACTCTTGGCAAATACCGACGCAGCGGATGCCATTCCACATCGTATCCATGATGCGATAGGTTGGGTCAGCGGTCCAGGCGAAATCATGCACATTATCCGCATGATATTTCCATGTTTTGGTCTCCCCTTTTTTGTACGGTGTGATGACTGACGGTTTTTCCTCCCACTTTTTATCCTTAAAATTCCTGATCTGCAGTTTGGCTTTCAGCGTATCCGGCAGCACCTCTTTTTCATTTTGCAAAATACCCGTCGCCTCTACCACGTAATTTGATGCAAACGTCAGCTCCACATGAAAAGACCCAAAGTCGCCGTAGAATTCACGGTTGAGGTGCTGGTCGGTGTTCCATCCGCTTTTGCGGTCATACACGCATATCTTCGGATACCACTGGCAGCCATTGTAGTGATTAAAACCATATGCCTTGTATTTCTTCATCCGGCGGCGCGTACTGCCCGTGTCAAAGAAGGTTCGGAACCGGATATCAAATTCCATGGACTTGTTTGGAGCAAGCGGCTTGTTTAGAAAAACTTTCATTACCGTATTGTCCAGTTGGGTCCGTAGCACTTCTTCGTCAGAAGTGATCCTGTCGATCAGCGTACCTTCTTTTGATTTTTCATATTTACCGTAGCGTGGCTCGACGCCATTGTGCCGCTGCAGATCGTCGAGATAGGAACCGGGCTGAAAGGCATTCTGGTACAAATTGAAATAAACAAAGTATAGTGTATCGGGAGAGTTGTTGAAATAAGTTAGTTGCTCCTCACCGCCTACGATATCAATGTTCTCTTCTATAGTGGCCTGTATGTGGTACTCCACATCCTGCTGCCAGTATCCGGGATACGGCATTTTGTTTTTCCAATACATGGGATTGGATGCAGTGCGGAAAGTATTTTGACCTGATGTAGAGTCAGGAAATAAGAGGCAAGAAACAAGAAGCACGAATGAGATGCGTAAAACTAATTTCATCAAAAATGATATTTGATGTCAAATCTATTAAAATAAGCGGGGATGAGGTTTGCCGAAATGGCTATTTAATAAGGCACGATCATGTGCTATGGACAAATTGCAAACTTATGGTAAGTGCTCCCCATACGAGCAGGATCCATGTCCATCGGCTGACCTTGAGATAGATATACTCATCATTTTCTTCATACCGCATATATTTCCATTTATCATGGAAATATCCCCTGATCACCAAAGAATTTATGATTCCCGCCAGGCAGAGTCCCACCCCAAACAGCGCATTGAAAGTGTATTTGTCCTGCTCCAAACCAAATAAGTAAATAGAAGCTTTACCTAGCAGCAATACAAAAGTGATAGATAGGATCATGATCAGCAAAACCAGGATACCTCTGCCTTTGAAACGGATAAAAAAGTGTAATAAATGCATATAGGATCAGCTGGTCTTTTCCTGCAGTTGAGAAATAGCTTTTACGATCCTGTTCGCCCTGGTTTCTTCTTTCTTCGCTCCCTCTATCCACATCACCCATTCACGCTGGTGTGAGTAGCTCATTTTTTTGAAAGCAGCATCGAGTTTATTGGCTTTCATCGCTTTGGCGAAATCCTTAGGTATTTCCACTTCGCGCTTTTCTACATCATGCTCTACAGTGACATCTATTGTGTCGCCTATATCCTTGCCGATTTTCGCCCGGATACTTTTCAGCACCAGTAGCATATGGTGAGGTTCGCCATATCTCACTAGGGAGCCGCGATATGGTTCGCCATCTATGGTGGCCTGGATAGGCACCCGCCCCTTGATACCAAATTTTTCCTCCGTGCTGTGCGGGAATATCACATAGACGCCACCGCCACCGGCGTCCTTCATCTCAGCTTTGAATCGGATAGGTTTGGCCATATCAGTATTGCAGGGTTGTTGTTTTGCCATCGCACCAGAAGTTCGTCTCTCCGCGTTGCAGCGAGTAGACCACCGTTTCATTATAGACATTATAGGTGGTCACGATCTGGTCACTGATCTGTATCTGCTTGCCGTAGTAGTATCCCTTCAGCCTGCCATCCAGGTCCTGGTATACGACAAGGTTGCGATAGGTTTTGACCGAGAGCGGCTGGAAACGCTCCAGTAGTTCGGTCTTGCCTTTGTACCAGACGAAGAAGTTACTCGACTTATCCGTATAAGCGATCACATTTTTATCGACAGCTATTTCTTTGGCGCGGTCTTGAGCTACTACATGCTCTTCGCCATTGTACCAGACCATTAGTTCGCGCTGCAGGCTGTAATAGGCAAAGAATCCTTCGCCGGTCCAGTATTGGCGTATGTTATTGAGGTTGGTCTCGTAGCTCTGGCCTTTGTAGAAGAACTTAAAATTATTGGAGTTGTCGATATATACGATGAAGTCGCGGTCTACTTTGAACATCACGGGCTCATATCCTTCGATGTTTACGATATTACCATTGTAGAAGGCCTTGAATTGTCCCGATGCATCGACGTAAGCAAAGATATTCGGACCTATACGGGCATTGGAGAAATTGGAGGCGCCGTCAGGAGTTGGTTTTTGTTGTATAGGGAAAGCCTCTATGCTCCTCATCTCACCATTGTAAAAGACCTTTAGCTCATTGAAGGTCGTCATCCAGGCTATGATGCTGTCGCCGACCCAGTATTCGCCCAGTACCATTTTATCGAGCGGTTTCAGTTCGTTGTTGTAAAGAACGCCAAGCAGGCCGTAGTTCTTCCAGACAAACCAGTTATCAGTAGCCCAGTAGTCGGCAGCGTTTTCGCAGACAGTATAGACCTTATCCGCATAGTAGAGGCGGAGGCGGGAGTTATTGCCATTGATGAAAGCGAGATAATTTTTCCCTGCCTTGTAGGAGGTGGGCATCACAGGTTCCAGGAAATGGCCTTGTCCGTTGTCAAAGGCATAGAACTGATTGGTCAGGTCAAAATACGGAGCTACACACTGTGCGCCTGCCATACCGGAATAAAGGAGCAAGGCGGTGATCAGAATTTTAGAGTGTTTCATATTAACGCTAAGATAAACAGGTTTCCTACCAAAACAATTCTGAAAAGTTAAACTATACAAAGTGCTATGGTAGTTAATACTTATCAGTTTCCCGCACTTTGTATAAATACTTTAATTTGCGCAGCAATGAAGATAAGCGGTTTCACTATGGTGCGCAATGCGGGCAAGCTCTACTACCCTATCCGGGCCTGTATTGAGTCGCTGTTGCCGCTGGTAGATGAGTTTATAGTGGCGCTGGGTGAGGGCGATGCGGATGATGACACGCTGGCGCAGATACAGGCCATTGGTTCGGATAAAATAAAGATATACCCCCGTGTGTGGGATGAAAAACTGTTTAAGGATGGGGCTATCTTTCGCGAGGAGACGACTTTTGCTCTGCAGCAGTGTACCGGCGACTGGTGCATCTACCTCCAAGCGGATGAAGTTGTCCATGAAAATGATCTGCCGAAAATAAAGGCTGCCTGTGACAAATACCTGGATGATAAAGAAGTAGAAGGCATGCTGATATCATACCATCATTTCTTTGGTGACTATCAGCATGAGGTGCGTAGTCACGGCTGGTGTGCGCATGAGATACGCGTAGTCAGGAACAGCCTCGGGGCGGAATCGTATAAAGACGCGATCTCATTTCGGATCGGTGGTCGCAAGATGAAAGTCGCGGAGATCGATGTGCCTTTCTATCACTACGGCTGGGTGCGCCCGCCGGAACTGATGACCAAAAAGCGCAACATCCAGCACGACATGCATCATGGCAAAGAGGGAGGAGAAGCGTATTATACCCAGGACCTTTTCCAGTACGGGCCGCTGGGACGGCTGGATAAATTTCACGGCACGCATCCGAAAGTAATGAAGAGCTGGCTTGCGAAATTTGACTGGCCGCATCAGCTCAACTATGGCCGTGATCATAAAAACCTCAATCGCCAGCTATACAAGCACGAACGGCCTAAATACCGCATCCTCAATTTTATAGAAAAAAATTTTAACAAAGGGCGCCAGATTTTTACTTTTACAAACTGGGTAACCATAAGGGAATTCAAGTAGCGTATGAAGGCGAAAAAACTGCTGAAATTGGTCGGGTTAGTTCTTGTGATATGGGTCGTAGGCCATCTCACCTATACGATCATCGACGGCCTATCTGATGATAAAAAAGTAGCAGATGTAGCAGTGATCCTCGGCAATAAAGTCAACGACGACGGCACACTATCATCGCGCCTGCAGAAAAGAGTTGAGTGCGGGTCAGCTCTCTATAAGGCGGGCAGGGTCAGGCATATCATAGTCAGTGGCGGCTTCGGTACGGAAGGTTATTTCGAGGGGGATAAAATGAGGGAATACTTGCTGAAAGATGGCATACCCGAGTCTGATATCACGGTAGATAATATGGGAAGAACAACACGTGAAACAGTTCGTAATACCCGGCAGATCAGAGATGATCTGCATTTCTCCAGTATGATAGTCGTATCCCAGTATTATCATATTACGAGAACCAAAATGCTATTCAGGAATGCGGGATTCCATAAGGTCAGTAGTGCTGCGCCCCATTATTTTGAACTACGGGACATTTATTCTCTTTTCCGTGAGTTCATTGCATTTTATAATGAGCTGTTAGAGAACCTTTGATCATCTACTGTATTTTGTGTCCGTACTATAATCCTATATTTGTGGGATGAAGGTGACTTTTCTCGGTACGGGGACCTCGGGTGGCGTGCCTGTTATAGGTTGCAGGTGTGAGGTGTGTACCTCTACCGACCCCCGTGACAAAAGGCTTCGTACCTCTGCTATGATAGAGGTGGATGGCAAAGTGATCGTCATAGATGCAGGCCCCGATTTTCGCTACCAGATGCTCCGTGCCGATGTGACCCGTATGGATGCGCTGCTCATCACACACGGCCACCGCGATCATATAGGTGGGCTGGACGATATCCGCCCTTTCAACTACCTGCTGGGGCAGATCGTAGACCTTTATTGCGACCAGATAGGGGAGGAGATGATCAGGCAGCAGTATCCGTATGCCTTTACCGATCATGATTACGCATTTGCTCCCAGGGTCAATTTCCACAGAGTGGGCTACGAGCCATTTATCGCAGCTGGTATTCCTGTCATGCCGATAGAGGTCATGCACTACAGGCTGCCTGTGAAGGGCTACAGGATAAAGGATTTCACCTATATCACCGATGCCAAGACCGTAACTGATGCAGAGAAAGAAAAAATGCAGGGCACAAAAACGTTGGTTATCAACGCCCTTCATCACAACGACCATATCGCGCACTACACGCTCACAGAGGCGCTGGCCGTGATAGAGGAAATAAAACCGGAGCGGGCCTATCTGATACATATGAGCCATCAGTTCGGGCTGCACGCCGTGATGGAAAAGAAAATGCCACCAAATGTCAAAATAGCCTATGACGGCCTCGTCATAGAGGTCAATTGATTTTCCACCACTATTCTCTCTTCTCTACTCTCTATTCTCTCCGTACCATCTTGATATGATCGATACCGTCCTCGTCATACACATCGCCCACCACGGCAAACCCAAAGCTTTCGTAGAAATTCTTCAAATAGAGCTGAGCCCCAATCTTGAGCGGGGCGTCACCGAATAGCTCTGTGCATCTCCGGATCGCTTCGGCCATGATCAGGCGGCCATATCCTTCTTTTCTGAGGGTTGGTTCGCTGACCACGCGGCCTATGGAGGCATAGCCGGGATAGGACAGGCCGATAGGCAGTAAACGGCAATAGGCCGCCATTATGCCGCTATCGGTGTAGCAGATCAGGTGCCAGCTCTGCTGGTCCAGGCCGTCGGCATCGAGAAAAGCACAGGTTTGCTCTACTACAAACACCTGTTGCCTGAGCACCATAATGGCATAGAGCTCATTCAGGGTCAGTTCGGAGAAGTGTTTTAGCTCGAAACGTATAGACATAAAGTGGATATCTCTGTCAAAATAAATATTTTTCCTCATGCAGCAAATTTAGGTGAGGGGTTTTGGGATTTAGTTCTATATTTCGGATGTCAATGAAAAAGATAGAACTAGAGATCATTGCCCTGTCGCACAGTGTCACTCAGTCACACTCCTTTGCAGTTGTGCTCGGAGAGGTAGACGGGACGCGGAGATTGCCCATCGTGATAGGCGGCTTCGAGGCGCAGGCGATAGCCGTAGCGCTGGACAATATGAAGCCATCACGCCCCCTCACGCATGACCTGATGAAGACTGTCTGCGATACTTTTGCACTCGAGCTCCAGTATATTTATATCAGCAAACTCCTCGACGGTGTCTTTTATAGCAACCTCGTTTTCTCCAACTCGATAGAAACAGTAGAAATAGACTCCCGTACCTCAGATGCACTGGCGCTCGCCGTGCGCTTCGAGTGCCCGATCTATGTCAATGAAAATATCCTCGAGGAAGCAGGCGTAGAAGCCGATGCCAATCTCGATGCAGGCGTACCCGGCACGGAAGGCGACCTGGAGAAGAAAATAGAAGAACTCACCTCTGTATCTGCCCAACCCGGCTCCAGTACCAACTACAACGATATGAATACCGATGAGCTCAACGCCGCCCTCACCCACGCCATAGAGCACGAGGACTACGAGCGCGCTGCCCGGATCCGGGATGAGCTGAATAAGAGGCAGTAGACTATCAATGGCGTCCGGGCGGGCTATCCGCTACTAGTCCTCGGTCGCTATCACTCCCTCCGGGCTATCCGCTTCTATCCCTGACGCTCCTGCCGGCCGAAGTCGAACACAGCTCAGTCATCCCTCTAGACCATGTTTTTCGACTGTATTAAGCTGAATAAGAGAGAGGAATGTTGTAAATTTTAAGAATTACACAAGACTTTTCATCTCTCCCAGTACATTATTTATAGAAAGCACATCTCCTTTTTGTAAGTAATAGCTATTCTCAAGCCTGTTAATGGTGTAGTAAAGATCCTTTACCATCGGTTCAGAAGATTGATTTTGAATAATAAAAGATTGAAAGGCCTCTTTTACTTTTATAAAATTTCCTTCGCTGTACAACCCGAAATTGACCAGAAGCGATAAAACGCTAGAACTGCACTTATCAAATTGAGATTGTTTATTGAACAATGGAGAATATGACAACAACAATACTTTGAATAAATCATTAAGTATTTCAGGCGTGTATTTGATTAAACTTATCTTATTATCAAGCATGTGCGGCAAATCTGCTTTGACTTCAAAAAAATGGGATATTAATAAGTGAAACCCTTTTTTGTCACCATAATTAAGCAAATATTTCATTGCATTAAATTTATCGTTGGACTTTATGGTTTCGACTTTATCTTGAATCAATTTAATCGCGAAATCAGCGTCTTGATTATCTAAAAGTTCTATTATGTGCCAAACGTAATCTAAATTTGGATCAAGAGTACTAATAATATTTTTAAAATCGCAAATTGATCCGCCTAATTGGACATAAACATCAACAACTCTTACTTTGGTGAAGTTATTGATGCCATCCCTTGTTATCGAATTGAAAATTTCTTCTGTAGCCTTATATATATTTAGCTTTTTACATTGCCTTATATGAGATTCTAAAACCCCTTTTACACTTATGCCATTACGCATATTATTCAATATTCGATCTTTTGCTAGTTCTATATTTTGAAGACGACTAATAACGAGATCTGATAGATTTGAGTCTTTATCTGTTTGATCGTAAAGTCCAGACCAATCAAAACTTAACATATCAAGCATAACTTCTTGCGAAACGGGAAAATTTAATTTTTGCCAAAAGAATTGGACTGCAAATTCTTTCTGTTTGTAAGTAACACCACCTCCCTGATTATTACTTACAGCATTTTTGAAATCACATTTTTCGATTTCAGTATTACACCAATCTATTATGAATTTTTTGTGCCAATTATCAATCTCAACTTTATTATTTATTAGTTCAATCAATCGCAATACTACAAACCACTCCCACTTTTCCTCAATATCAAATCTCTTTTCAATATCTTTGTAAGTGACTTTACCAATTTTGTGGGCAAAATCTTGAAGCATACGTGGCACAATATTGTTCCTGAACGCATCCTTATTGATGTCAATATTTCGTTTCCATTCACCAATATCCTTATAGGACAAATATTCAGCATTAAATTCCTCAAATATCTCTTTGGTATCTGAAAGGAATTTGGATAGACTCTTCAAAACTTCTAAATCTCCAAGTATTCGAGATGCACTTATAAGATTGTAATCAATTGATTCGTTGTACTTAAATTTGTCACCATAAAGTGATAAAAGCTTTTTATAAAAGTAATCGTGGTTTTCTCTATTTAGATAGTTTCTGTACAGAAAAATGAATTCATCATCTATTTTTCCAGCATTGTATTGTTTTAATAAAAAATCAGAGCATGTATTATCAGCGATATTTCCTATGGAGTAATAAACAGCATAATCTCGAGAGGATTTAAGGAGACGTTTAAAAATTGATAAAGCAGTATTGGTTTCCAAAGTAAATTTCTTTATTAGTGAAACAGAACTGTCATGTTTTTGGGCCAAGGCAACGAGCAAATCGCATATTCCTTCAACTATCGATGGATCCTCTTTATAAACTTGAATGCAATTCTCTATAAAGCGTTCTTCTAATATTTTATTTGAGCGATATGATGAATAATTATTTTCAAATTCTTCATCGCAATGACTTGTTAGAAAGACCAATATTTTTTTAATGGATGAGGGTTCCTTGCACGAAATTAGGTTTTGAGTTAAATGAAAAGAAAAATCGATCAAGTCATTTTTCTTGGTGAACTCTTCCTCTCGAATTACACCATCTAGGAGAAAATCGATATAGCTATCGCTAAGCCCCTTTTTTTCAATTGCCTCATATATGCCGGACCTAACCTATGGTCCTTTATATTTACGCAGTTTAGAATTACATAATCAATATCGGTTTGGCTAAATTCGCAATTGAAATAAGCCTCAATAGCAACTTCATGAATTATAGCTTCGGTGGGTGAATTAATTAGTCTTTGTAGTTCTGCAATGATTTTTCCGTTAAACTTAAAGAGGTATGTCCACTCTCTTAAAGTATACAAGACATTCAGTATTCTATTTCTAGATACTGATTTTTGTAATTCTATAGAAAGAAAATCAATTATACTGTTTTCATCACCACAAAACCGAGCAATATCTTCAAAATTAAGTGATTCAGGAAAAATCATGTTTCTTACTTCGTAATAATCAAATATTCGCTTTAGTATATCTAGTTTCAATTTACTAGGTACTGACTCTTGTTCAAACTTTAGTATTACTTCAGGCTCTATTTCTATAATCCACTGCAATATTTCCTCAAATTTAGGGTCTGTTTTGGAGAGCATACTAAATAGAAATGATATAGTATTTACCCATCTTGGCTTTATTTTTTCATATTTAGGTTTAAAGGCTATTAATTCCTTTACTTTTTCAGTTTCTTGACGAGCTAGAATACTTGCAGCAAAGTATTCCTTGTAGTTTTTGTGTTCAAATTCCCAGGATGTTCCAGTCGCATCTTTGGATATGAGAAAGCCATATTTTAAAAGTCCTCTGTCATTTATATTAGGGAAGATTTTGTCAAAAATTTCTTTTGTTATATTGTCTTTACCCAACTGCGTCATTGCAATTGCAAGCTGCTCCAATTTTGAGATTATTAAATGTGCTTTTTCCTCTAATTGTTGACCTGAAAGTCTAAAATGCGCTTCATTGGATTTTATTTTTCTTAGTATAATTTGCTCAAAAATATCTTTCCTGTTATTGGGGAAATTTCCAGTACCGGATACTCTGTATAAATTACTTAATTCAAAAAGAGTAAAGAAATTAAATAATAGGGGTCTTAGATTTTTTCTGCTAATTAATTTATAGAACTCTTCTTTTTTGTCGCCAAGTACCTTTACTAGAAAATTTTCGACATCAAATTCATTTATGTTTCTTAGATAGAAAGTCTGAAATGAATCTAACTGATTGTTGAAGAAATTTGTTCGGGACGTGACAAGTATAGTTATGCTTTTATATTCTTTCGTTTGAGAAAATAAATTGATTTTTTTTGCAGCAGAATCCAGTTTATCTGTACTTATTTCATCAAAGCCATCAAGAATCAATACAAGGTTGTTTGGATCATATTTATCTAAATCCTTTAGATAAAACTTAATAAATGAATCAAGATTCTCTCCATCATAATTTTTTAGGTCACAGACAATTGGTAAAAAGGGTAAAGTAGTTTCAGACAATTCGCTAGCCAATTGTTTAATCGCAGTGGTCTTGCCTGAGCCTGCGTCACTCAAAAGGAAAATTCGTTTCGATTCCCTGCTTTTTATCAAGTCAAGTAAGACATATTGCTTAGTATTCAAAAGGTACTGATGATTTATAGCCTTATCACTTTCGTTAGTATACACTACTCGCCTTATATAGTTGTCAATTTTCTTTAATGGGATTTTATTTTGTAATGGCAAATACTTTTTAGTTACTTGATTTGCTAAGGTGCCGCATATTTTTTGTGTCCAGAGTGCATGATCATCCCGGTCAAAAATGTCATAAACCACCTGCGGATGCTCACGTAATCTTGATCTGAGTCTGGTAACATCCCATACTTCAAATTGAATATTTAGCGATAGTAGTTTCGATGATTGCTCTAAAAGACTGTCTGGGCCATCCTTATCAAGTTCATTTGCAACACAGATAATAAATTTACTATTGGGTCTATTGAATCTCCCTTTAAGAAAATCTCTAACTGTTTTCGCTAATTCACGTTTTGTGAAAGGCTTTTGCCTCTTTTTGCATTGAATAAATATAGGAAACTGTCCAGTGGTTGTATCTTCAACGGTATATATGTCAATGCCTTCCTGTTTGTGGCCTGGTCCTAGGTATATTCGTGCATTTCCCCATATTTCTTCAGCTAGGAGAACGCATAACCTTTCAAACATTTCCCAAGATAATTCCGCAAGAGGTAATTGGGGATTGCCGGATATTGGAGGATTTATTTTTAGTACTTCAATATCTAAAGCCTTGTATTCTTCATAGGAGATTTCCTTCTCTTCGCTCATGAAACTAATTTACACAATCATTTCGGAAGACTTGGAACTTTCCCAAAAATCAAAATGCCTCGCAGAGCGAGGCATTCAGTTAGCGTTTTAGTATTCTTCTTCGTTAAAGAAAAAATCTTCTTTGGTGGGGTAATCAGGCCAAATGTCCTCTATACCCTCGTACAGTTCCTCATCGTCGTCCAGTTCCTGGAGATTTTCGATTACTTCTACCGGTGCGCCTGAGCGGATGGAGAAGTCAATGAGGTCGTCCTTGGTTGCTGGCCAGGGAGCTTCTTCGAGGTATGATGCTAATTCTAAAGTCCAAAACATAGTTTGTGGTTTCTCTTTAATTTTCGGCGAAGGAAACGCTTTTTTTGGTATAATCAAATAGCCTTCAGATTTACCCACATCCTATCCACTTTTATTTATCATAATTCACAGAATTAACCCTGAAATACGACCCAAATCCCTCTTTTACAATCAATTTTAGGTGCGGGTGGACAAATAAAAAAAGCCACCTCAGTAACGAAGTGGCTTGATATATTCTTTTTCAGAAAGCTTATTTGCCTTTGAAAGCGGCTTTGACCTTGTTTACGTAGTCGAGTTTCTCCCATGTGAAGAGCTCTACTTTTACCTTCTTCTGCTTGCCATCCGGTGCGGTGAAGGTCTTCTCCACTACTTCATTTTTCCTGCCCATGTGTCCGTATGCAGCTGTTTCGCTGTAGATCGGGTTGCGCAGTTTCAGGCGCTGCTCGATGAAGTAAGGGCGCATGTCAAATACCTGTTCTACGATCTTTGCGATCTGCCCGTCAGTCAGTTTTACTTTGGCAGTGCCATATGTATTGACAAAGATACCCATAGGCTGAGCGACACCGATAGCATATGACACCTGTACCAGGACTTCATCAGCGATACCCGCGGCCACGAGGTTCTTAGCGATGTGGCGTGTAGCGTAGGCAGCAGAGCGGTCTACCTTAGACGGGTCCTTGCCGGAGAATGCACCACCACCGTGTGCGCCTTTGCCACCGTAGGTATCTACGATGATCTTGCGGCCTGTGAGGCCAGTGTCACCATGCGGCCCACCGATCACAAACTTGCCCGTAGGGTTGATATGGTACTTGATCTTATTGTCAAAGAAGTGTGCGTACTTCTTGTATTTAGCTTTCACACGGGGGATCAGGATCTCGACGATGTCCTTCTTGATCTGTGCGAGCATCTTAGGCTCAGCAGCGAAATCGTCATGCTGCGTGGAAACCACGATAGCGTCGATACGGACAGGCTTGTTATTGTCATCATACTCCAGTGTGACCTGAGACTTGGCATCAGGGCGGAGGTATTTGATCTGTTTATTCTCGCGGCGGAGGGCAGCGAGTTCGATCAGTATTTTATGAGCGAGGTCGAGTGCGAGTGGCATGTAGTCCTCCGTCTCGTTGGTCGCATAGCCGAACATCATACCCTGGTCACCGGCACCCTGGTCTTCTTTTTTGGTACGCTCCACACCCTGGTTGATATCTGCAGACTGCTCGTGGATGGCAGAGAGCACACCACACGAGTTAGCTTCAAACATATATTCAGACTTGGTATACCCGATCTTAGCTATCACATCACGGGCGATGGTCTGCACATCGAGGTATGCTTTAGATTTTACCTCTCCTGCGAGTATCACCTGACCGGTGGTCACGAGCGTCTCACAGGCTACCTTTGAAGTGATGTCCCAGGCGAGAAAATTGTCGATCAAAGCGTCAGATATCTGGTCTGCTACTTTATCCGGGTGCCCTTCGGACACTGATTCTGATGTGAATAGATAAGCCATTTAAATATTGATTTTTTAATGATAAGGAACGCCAAAACTAAAAATTTTATCTGTATTGCAAACGAGGATATGACACAGCCTCAGAAAGGCGGGGACTTATATGTGGATATTAGTAAGAAATGCAGGCCGGATAGGGCTAAAGCCTTGCTATGAGTTAGTCATATTGGTGAGGGCCTCGCTCTTGTTTCTCAGGTCCAGGCCCCCTTCCAGTATAGATTTGAGATTGACGAGGTAAAAGGTCCAACCCGTCTGGCAGCCTATGAAGTAATTCCAGCGCGATTCCTCATCCGTAGGGATGCTCTCTTGCACCAGTTCGAGCACTGTCTCTCCATGTTCTTCCTTTATATCGATACTCACTATGCCAGCCTTACCAAAGACAAACTCAAAATGGCGGGTGCCGTTCGTATTGGTTATTGTGCCATGCTCGGCGACCTCCTCCGGCCAGCCGAACCAGGTCCATGCATACGTATCACCCATCTGAACGGGCTGCGTACGCTCTCTCACATGTCCATCGCCGGATGTGAACACTGCACTGCGGAGGAGCCATTTCTCCAGGCCCTCTTGCGTGGTCCAGAGGTTGTATATCTCATTGACAGGAGCCTTGATGGCGATCCTTTTGGTAAAACGGGTATAGTCGTGCATTGCCTGCTATTTTATGATGAAGATAGCTCTTCAAAAATAATTTTTCAAAAGGCTGTAACATTCCGGATGTTTCCGTCTCTAAAGGGAAATCAATAACCAAACACTTAAAACTAATATCATGAAAAAAAAGTACCGCATCCTTATAATCCTTCTCTTATTCATCGCCCTTTGTATAAATGTATTTGGCGCAGACGCGGAAGAACCCTTTGATGTCAAAATATCGGGAAAGGGCGATAAGACGATCATATTCATTCCCGGTTTCGCATCCTCTGGCGACGTGTGGAATGACACACGCGCACTATACGAAAAGGACCATACCTGTTACACGCTCACCATGGCTGGTTTCGCCGGAGTACCTGCGCAAGGTGAATGCACCTTTGCCAACTGGGAGAAAAGCATAGCAGCATACATCACTAGTCACAAGATCAATAAACCCATTATCATAGGACATAGTATGGGTGGTGCGCTAGCGCTTGCCATCGCGGCCGATTACCCTGATCTGCCTGCGCAGATAGTGGTCGTGGATGCATTGCCATGCTTAGTGGCTATGAATAATCCTGATTTTAAATCAAAGGATATTCTGGATTGCAGTTCATCTATAGCAAGATTTAAAACATTGACTGATGATCAGTTTTATCAGATGCAAAAAAGAACGATTCCCTCGCTCATGGCCGACACAGCCCATCTGGAGCAAGTCGTAGGTTGGTCCATGAAGTCAGATAAGGCAGTATTTGCAGGCATGTACTGCGACTTCTCCAATACCGACCTGCGCCAGAAAATAGCAACTGTCAAATGTCCTTCGCTCATCCTGCTGGAATCGTATTTTGTCAACTTCAAACCGGCGATCATGGACCAATACAAGAATCTCAAAACAGGAAACTATCAATATGCTTCTAAAGGATCACATTTCATCATGTATGACGACAAGAACTGGTATGAGGCACAGTTGAAAAGCTTTATCAAATAGTAATGGCGGATTTCGAAAACATATATCACGTACTGGAGCAGGGTCTACCGTCTGTGCATGGGTTACCTGAATGATCCTGCACATGCACAGGATGTGGCACAGGAGACTTTCATCACGGTCTGGGAGAAGCTGCCGGAGTTTCGCAATGAGTCCGCGATAGGTACCTGGATATTCCGCATCGCATCCAATCAATGCCTGCGGCAAATAGAAAAGGAGAAACGGATGCCCAGATCACAAATGCCCATGCAGATAGCCGAGAAAACGGAGGTAGCTCCCGAGGGCAAGATAGCCTTCCTCTACAAGTCAATATCGGAACTCAATGAAACGGACAGGATCATCATCTCACTGGAGCTGGAAGGGCTGCCACAGGCAGAGATAGCCGACATCGTCGGTATCTCAGAGGTCAATGTGAGAGTGAAGATCCACCGGATAAAAGATAAGCTAACGCAAAAATTTAAGCAATATGACGGACAATGATGATCTGAAAATGCTGTGGGGCGCCCAGCAGACAATGCCCGCGCCGGATGTATCTGCGCTGCTGATGCAGGCTGTACGCGTCAAAAACAAAGCGCGCAATAAAGTGATCTGGGGCAATCTACTACTCGTAGGAACGGCTGCCTTCATCGTGTATATATGGATAGCCTGCCAGCCACAGATGCTTACTACCAAGATAGGTATCGTACTCGTGATCTCTGCGATAGCAATGTACGTGATCGCTTCGACATCGGCCTTGCAGTTTTTGTTTCGCAGCAACCCCGTCGCGGATAGTGCGAGCTATCTCACGCAACTGATAAAGCTAAGGCATAAACAGGAGTTCCTGCATAAGACGATGATGACGCTATACTTCATCCTGCTCTCGACAGGCATGCTGCTCTACATGATCGAATACACGATGATGATGGGCCGGAGAAATGGCGCGATAGCCTATATATTGACCTTTGGCTGGATCGCATTTGCATGGTTTTATATCCGTCCGCGCACTGCGCGCAAACAGCTTGGTCCTTTGAACGAAGTGATAAAACAGTTGGAGGAGATTAATAAGCAGTTGAGAGATTGATAAGCGGAGAGGGGAGACTTTCCAAGTCTTTCTGCTCAACATTACTAATTTTATTATTAGACAACCCCTCCAGCATCCAAAGACTTGGAAAGTCTGAAGGGCCAATCAGTCTTCAATGAAATAATCCTTAGTTTCGTTTATCTCCTGCCTTTCTCTATGGAATGCAGTATAGGCCTCTTTGCTGCCAAACCATTTCAAGACCTCCTCTTTAAATAGTTTGCTTGACCTATCTGAAAGTATCCTTTCGTAAGAACTGTGTTCGTATACTCTAAAATCTTCGCAAATCCCATGGAGCTGTGGATTGGCGTGGATATAATATACGAGATGGGAAAAGTACTTTTCATTGTCTACCAGCTTTCGCCTAAAGTTCTTTTGAAATAAACTTCCGACTCTATCTTCCTGAATATTTATTGATTTGGCATAGCTCATAAACAGCAAACGGAATTGTTCGCTCACTTTTTCATCATTTTCCAACTTTTTGAGAGTTTTTGTTTGCAGCGGAAATTGTGAATAAGGCTTAACTCTGATCAAAAGATGAAAGTGATTAGGCAGGAGACAATAGGCAAACGTATCAATGTATTCACTCAGGTAGTAGTCATATCGTTTTAAGAAGTAACTATAATTTTTTGCCTGAATAAAGACATTTTCCTTGTTATTACCTCTATTAAATATATGGTAATATTGATTTTCTAATAATTTAATGTAAGGGTTCATTTTGTGCCAGAGACTTTCCAAGTCTTTGATGAGAGATTGACTTTCTTCAGTCTGAAATTAAGAATTTCAGACAAAAAGACTTGGAAAGTCTGAGACTCCCATTTCCCCCTTTTTTCGTATTTTTCGGCCTATGAGTACAGAAGCAGGAAACCCGCATGCGCCCAATAGCAAAGGAGCCGTGGCGGAAGATCAGAAAATATCCCTGGAACAATTTAAAGATGAGGTGCTGCGCGACTATAAGGTCGTGATGGCTAGCCGCGAGATGAGCCTCATGGGCCGCAAAGAGGTACTGACGGGAAAGGCCAAGTTCGGAATCTTTGGGGATGGCAAAGAGCTGGCGCAGGTGGCGCTGGCTAAGACCTTCCATCATGGTGACTGGCGCAGTGGATATTACCGGGACCAGACCTGGATGATGGCCCTGGACGAACTGACGGTCGAGCAGTTTTTCTCCCAACTATATGCGAACCCTGATCCTAAGGCTGATCCTTTCTCCTCGGGCAGGCAGATGAATGCTCATTTTGCGACACCATTTCAAGATGAGAACGGCAAATGGCTGAACCTGACCGAACGATATAACTCTACGGCTGATGCTTCGCCGACGGCTTCGCAGATGCCTCGTTCACTGGGCATAGCGTTAGCCTCTAAACTATACCGCAATAATACCGACCTGGCAGATCAGTCATCAAATTTTACCCAAAAAGGCAACGAAGTTTCCTTCGTATCGATAGGCGATGCATCTACGAGCGAGGGGATATTCTGGGAGACCATCAATGCTGCCGGTGTGCTCAAAGTGCCGTTGGCTGTGAGCGTGTGGGATGATGGATATGGTATCTCTGTTCCTAAAAAATATCAGACGACCAAAAGTTCTATCTCAGAGGCGCTGGGAGGATTTAGTGTAAATGAACTCGGTGATGGCTTCGATATATACGTATGCGAAGGCTGGGACTATCCTAAACTCGTCGCCACATATCGCAAGGGGATAGAGAATATGCGCAAGACGCACAGGCCGGCGCTATTCCATATCACAGAGGTGACACAACCGCAGGGACATTCCACATCAGGTTCGCATGAGCGCTATAAGAATACTGAGCGCTTGCAATGGGAGAAAGATTATGATGGAGTGAAGAAATTCCGCGAATGGATACTGAGCAATGAGATAGCAGATGAGCAGGAGCTGCAAGCCATAGAGGAGATCGCTAAACGCGAAGCACAGGAAGGCAGGAATGCTGCCTGGAAGAAGTTTAATGATCCTATCAAGGCGGAGATAGGGCAGCTGGTAGAACTGCTCAACGATTTAGCTACTGAGAGCGGAGATGAAAGTGTGTATGAAAGTGTATCAACTATCGAGACTGCAATGGATCCCGTCAGGAAGGACATCATCAAAACGGCCAAGAGTGTCATCAGGAATTTCCGTGGCCAGGAGTTTAGTGCGATAGACAGGCTGAGGAGATGGACGAATAACTTTGTCAATAAGTATCAGGAAACTTATAGCTCGCATCTGCACAGCGAATCGTCGCAGGCAGCACTGAAAGTGAAAGAGATCAAGGCTGAGTATTCGGATGATAGCAAAGTGCTCAATGGTTTTGAAATACTGAATGTGGCCTTTGATAAGATATTTACAAACTATCCTGAGGTCGTCGCCTTTGGCGAAGATGTTGGCAAGATCGGCGATGTGAATCAGGGCTTCGCGGGGATACAGGACAAATATGGCGAGCTGCGGATATTCGATACGGGTATTCGCGAAGCGACCATTATGGGGCAGGGCATAGGCCTGGCGATGCGCGGCTTCAGGCCGATAGCAGAGATACAATATCTTGACTATTTACTCTACGGGCTGCAAACGCTCAGCGATGACCTCGCATGCCTCCACTATCGGACCAAGGGCATACAGAAGGCGCCGATGATCGTGCGCACCCGCGGACACAGGCTGGAGGGTATCTGGCATACGGGTTCGCCGATGGGGATGATCCTCGGTTCACTGAGGGGAATGCACGTCTGCGTACCGCGCAATATGGTTCAGGCCGCAGGTATGTATAATACTCTGCTGCAAAGCGACGATCCCGCTATCGTCATCGAGTGCCTCAATGGCTATCGTCTCAAAGAACGCATGCCTGATAATATAGATTCATTCACCGTGCCGCTGGGAGTGCCGGAGGTAGTAGAGGAGGGTACAGATGTGACCATTGTGACCTATGGTTCTACGTTGCGCATAGCGCAGGATGCGATGAAGCTACTCGCAGATGTAGGCATCTCCGCGGAACTGGTCGATGTACAGACGCTGCTGCCTTTTGATATACATGGTATCATCGGTGAGTCGGTGCGCAAGACCAATCGCGTCGTCTTCCTGGATGAGGATGTACCGGGTGGTGCATCGGCGTATATGTTCCAGCAAGTCTTTGAGAAGCAGGATATCTTCCGCTACCTGGATGGCCCGCCTAAAACTATTTCTGCGAAAGCTCATCGCGTACCATACGGCAGTGACGGTGATTATTTCAGCAAGCCGAATGCGGAGGAAATATTTGAAACGATCTACGCGATGATGAGCGAGGTCGATCCGGGCGAGTGGCCGGGGATGTAGCCCTATAAAATAAATTATCTTCCTATAGGCAGCACGCAATGGACATACGATATTAACCTGTTTATTCATTGTTGGCACATTAATTGTTTTACAGGCAGAAATCTGTTTTTTTTGTTGTCATATAGAAACAATTGTCAAATTGTCTCGTATTAATATCTAGTTTATTACCAGAATGATGCGTGTCCTAACCCTTTTTATATTCTGCCTATGCCTAAGCATGTCCATACATGCCCAGTCCAATAGCAGTAACCCTGATGAAGCCAAAAGGTGGAAACCGGGTTTTATCATCACGCTACATGATGATACCGTTTATGGCAAAATAAAATCCCTTCAATTTCTCGACACATATTACGACTACCAGCGCAAGGTCGCTTTTGAGCATGAAGGCGTCATATCGGAGTACCTGCCGGTTGATATCAAGCTTTTTTCATTTGACGACCTGGCGGAGAAAAACCGTGAACAGATCACGCTGGAAGCTGTGAGCGATCCTCGCGAGGGAGGGGGGCATATCTTCTCCCGCATCCTTTGCAATGGCGCCTGCAGGGTCTACGCCTATACTATCACGCTTACCCGCGAGAGTGAGAGCATGATGAGTACCGGCAAAGCCATCGCACCATCGCTACTGGCTACAGAAAAAAAATACCTCCAGCTGGGCCGCAGTGAGTTTTTTCCGCTAAAAATGATCGGCTTCAAAAAGATCATGAAGGAAATATTTGTCATGTGCCCTGTCATACTGGCGCGCCTGGAGAATAAGCAATATACCTATGACAACTGGAAGGCGCTGGTCCAGGATTACAACTGCGGCATCTGCAAGTAATATCCTACCGTTTGCAGAGTTTCTATATTCTCATGGCGGTTTAGTTTTACCTTAGCCTTCATGCTATCAAAATTTATCGAAGTAAATGGTATCCGGCTGCACTATGTAGAGGAAGGCACAGGTGATCTGGTGATCCTGCTGCATGGCTTCCCGGAGTTCTGGTATGGATGGAGAAAGCAGATACCTGTCCTCGGTCAGCACTATCGCGTCGTAGCTCCTGATATGAGGGGTTATAACCTCAGCGATAAACCTAAGGGCATCGCTCAATATAAAATGGATGTCCTGGCGAAAGACATCGCCGAACTCATCAAACAACTTGGAAATGGCAAAGTGATACTCGTCGGTCATGACTGGGGCGCTGCTGTATCTTGGGCGGTGGCAGCCATCTACCCCGAGCTGATCAGCAGATTAGTGATACTCAATGTGCCTCACCAGGCGGAGATGCGCAAAGCGCTGCTTGGTTTTAATGTAGCACAGTGGGCTAAGAGTTATTATATGTTCCTGTTTCAACTGCCACGTATTCCGGAGTGGTTTATCGGGCGCGATTTGGCTAAAACTTTCCGCAATACGTTTGCCAGCTTTAGCTCTAAAGGGACCGCTCCACCGGACGATGAGATACAGGAATATGTCAAAGCATATAGCCAACCAGGTGCACTCACTGCGACGATCAACTACTACAGGGCCGCATTGCGCGATATGAAGGGCACTGCTGAATCGGAGATATTACAGATGCCAGTGCTGATGATCTGGGGCGAACAGGATAAGGCGCTGGGCAAGGAACTCACCTACAATACCAAAGATCACTGCGCCGACCTGGAGATCATTTATGATCCGACGAGCGGACATTTCATCCAGTCAGATAATCCTGAGTTGGTGAATAGTAAGCTGTTAGAGTTTTTTGCGAAGAACTAATTTAAAATAGCCGCCTATTCATCTTACTTTTGGGGCATGATGCGATGGAGAAGGTTTTTGATCATAGTTGCAGTTGTCTTTGTGGGGTTGGTTTCCTGTTTTTTTATTTTCAGAGGTACGCTTTTGCGCTGGGCTTTTGCCAAAGTGCAGGTGCGTGTGCATGAGAAGTATAACGCTGCGCTAACCGTTTCCTCTATCCAATTTTCAGGCCTCTCGCATGTAGTGATCAAAGATATTACGCTGCTTCCGGATGGCGCTGATACTTTTATGCGAGTAAGGGAGGCAGACGTCAATGTTTCTTTATTGCCACTGATGAGGGGCAAGGTGGTCTTTGATGGATTGCAGATAGATGGCGCATCGATCACAGTATATAATGAGCCGGAGCGCAACAATCTCAATTTTTTGCGATCAGCGAAAAAAGATACGGCTGCTGCCGAGGCATCTGTGGCAACGGGTTATCGTGAAAGAGCTGCCAATTGGGAGGAGAGACTTTTCCGTGTGCTTGGTACTGCCTTTCTGGCAAGGGATGTGCAGTTTCACTATCAGGATACTGCGAGGATAGAGTCGATCTACGTTCCAAATTTTGTTTATACCATTCGTGAATTGTCTGGTGTGGTAATAGACAGGCAACGTGCGGACACGATGCTTTTCACCGGTACGGTGATCAAAAAGAAATCGGAGTATCAGTGTACGATACAACATCTCGGAAATGACAGCGCTTATTTGCCCTTTCTCGATCGTGAGCGTGGGCTGAAGTGCCGGTTTAAAAATATCTCCGCCAATATCAAATTTGATAATAGTGGTTCCATGTGCTCGGTCACTGCTGATGCTTTGCTGAAAGACTTTCATCTCAACCACTGGCGGTTGGCCAATGATGATGTGGTACTGCCCGAGGCACAATTTAAAGGCATGCTGAAATTTACCGATGATGCAATAGAGTTGGATTCTGCTTCTGTTTTCACGTTGACGAAAACGAGGTGCCGCATTTTCGCCCGTTATGAAGTGAAACCGGATACT
>JAOQAO010000245.1 GCA_025963485.1 Bacteroidota bacterium
CTTTTGATAGAGTATGCCCCTTTTTTTACATCCAGGAACCTGTCACCACATGATGCCACGCACATCTCCAGCAGCTCATAAAAGCGGCTGCGCTCCAGGTCATTTTTATTTTCAAAAAAGAGCGATAACCCTTTGAGGTCATTGAGCTGTGGTGCGACCTCTATGCCGATCCAAAGATTAAGCGGATCATTTTGTGTATGGCTTTGTGTGTTTGTAGCGATCGCCTCTTTGTCCAGTGCATTATTGGCGCGGAAGATCTGATGCGGTGTAGCGAGGTATTTCACTGTAGCTTTCACCAATACGGTATCGCTGACCGGTGTGAAAAAAATACTTTTCGTCTGCTCTTTGCCAGAGGCGGATAGGGACGGCAATTGCTTTTTATGATAGAGGTGCTGGCTCTTTTTGAGTATGTATTTGCTCTCGGTAGGGATAGCGTGCATGATGGTATGCGAAGGCTGCGGAGCCGTAGCTACATCCGGCAGCAATATCCCCGCGAGCCGCTCTATGATACGCGACTGGGATACTTTGACCTCGTCGTAGACCTGCTCGATCTCCGATGCCAGCGCTGCAAAGATGAGCCCCACCAGCGGATCAAAGTATGTCTCACTCGCCGTCTCTGAGTAGCCCCACAGGCGGCCTGCCACCTGTAGCATACGGTTCTTGATGATGTCTCTATTGATATTCTCTGTACTGGCTGCCATCTGCTTTAGTCAAATGATATGGGGCTGAAATAAAATAAGGTGTCAAATTCAAATTTCTCACTGGTGGCTTCGATCTTCGCTGTGACCTTTAGTTCCACCTTTCTTTTCATGACCTTGCTCGACACCGCTTCATCTACAAATTCCTCCTGGAAAAGATTGATGTTGACCTTTGGCTCCGAGAGCCTTCTCTCATACATTTTGATCACGTCTTCGAGTTCTTTGCCGGTCTTGTTTCTCCATACATTTATGCTGGTGATATTTTCAAAATCTGCTTCCCATATCGGTGAACCGAATTGTGGGTCAAACTTGCACTCACCATAGTAGGTGGTGACCAGCAGGTGCAAATGCTGCGCAATGCTCTCTGTCAGCGAGCATACAGGATGCTCCTGACGCCCTATCAGCATATCGGGCCGGAATGGTAACCTTAAGTATTTTACGTTCACCGTTAGTTGAGTTTTATGAGTCCGCCCGTGACCTCTACCATAGCAGAGCCTGCCAGTTTAGCTTTCGTATCGGCATTAATATCCACTTCCAGCCCTTTGATATCCACCTTCTGAGTGGCGCTGAGTTTGATGTTCATGCCTTTGAGTTCAATGTCATTTGCCCCGGCGTCTATCGTTAGTTTGCCGCCGACGGTGACCTTCAGGTCTTTGCCTGATTTGATCTCCATTTCATTCTTGCTTTCTATTTTTATGGTGTCTGCGCCGATCAGTATCTTATGATTCTCTGAGTGCAGGACCACGCCGTATTCGGCATCCTTGGTGATCAATACATAATTGGGATGGCTCGATCCATCGAATGAAGTGAGGCCGATGATCTCCGTATCCTTGCCCCCGATATTGTATCCGGTGTCAAACTGGATGTACATGTTCTTGCTAAGGGCGATGGCTTTTGAAGTGTTATCATCTTCGTACACGCTGAGCGGTTTAGTGCTTTTGCGATAGATCGACCCCTTTACATATGGGAATGACGGATTGCCGTTGATAAAGCCGATGATCACCACATCATCTATATCCGGTGCAAAGTAAAAGCCCTTGCCATCTCCTGCATGTATCTGTGAGGTGTCGAGCCATACCGAGGTCTCGCCATCTGCCTGCCATACATGCTGTACTTTGACACGGCCCATTTTCTCGGGATCTTTATTGTCTTTCACTACTGCGTACTCATCTTCGACGGGCATATACTGCAGCTCATTGTCATATGGCGGAGTACTCGCCGAAGCGGATATAGCGGTGAATGAGCAGCTGAAGCTGCCACCTCCGTCTACTTTTTGCTCGAGCGAGGTGATACGGTATTTGCCATAGTCGTCATTCTGCGAGGGGTTGGCGCGGTTAGGTCCCGTTATTTTGATGAGGGAACCTATCTTAATATTGGGATTGTTGCATTTGCCGCTGAGCGCGAGGTAGCTGCTGCCCAACCTGTTTTTGGCTCTGGTGGTCACACCATCCAGTTCACTCTGCTCCTGTGTATGATAGGCCAGCGTGGTCTGCTTTTTTTTATTGAATATACTCTCGGATTTGTTTTGCAGCAGGTCGGAGATGTCATCGAGCTTTCCCGGTTGTGCGGCGCTCGAGTCGCTCGATAGCACTTTGTCAGTCTCGGAGTTGTAGTTGAATAGTTGGAAATTGGACGGAGTGAGTTTGTACTCCATTTTCATACTGGTCACATCCGATCCGAAATGCAGGTCTAGTGTTGTATCATCCTTTTTCTTGCCAAAATAGAGTTTGGTACCATCGTAATACAGCCATTGATTGTAGGAATAGGCTAGTTTGAGCAGGAAGTGGAAAGAACTTTCTTTGTATTGAACCCTGTATTTCACATTAGTGTCAGTATCCGGGTCCGCCTTTGTCTCCAGCATATTGGATGGGATGTCCTGCATGACCTGCCGCACACATTCAGACAGCGTTTTATCATTGAAGGTGCCATACGTGCGGCCCTCCTCCAGAAGGATGGAAGGACTATAGCCGCTGATGAGCAGGTCGCCGCCTATGCCCTGGTATTTATCTACAGACAGGTTTGTGATGATGCCTTTGAAAAAGTACTCCGAGGGATGCTGCTCGCCGCCAGATGCAAACCCGACCTTGATGAGCTTGCCAAAGAGTTCCTTGCTCTGATTGATCAGCGGCTCCGAGTCCGACTCGAGCGCATTCAGCGGGCAGCGGAGCTCGAAGGTATGGTGGGCGGAGACCTTCTGATGTATAGTCAGTTCGTAGAAGTGATTGATCTCCTTCCCATCTTCGAGTTCTATTTTTGCCCGAACTATATTGTCATTAGATGGCATAGTCTTTTGATTTTAATGCTGTAGCTTGATTGATAAAAGAATGGGTGATACAGAAACCCTAAATTAACTACTTTTCGGATACCCAGGTCAGACTTTCCAGGTCTTTCCACCTTTAATGATCATTAATAGGTGAAAGTCTGCATGACGCACAAAAGACCTGGAAAGTCTCTGGCTTATAAATAAAAAAAGTGCAGCGTATCTATCTATGATAAACAGCCCTGCACTTTTATTCAGATATGGCCTGGTACTATACCGGCCAAGGATTTGCGTGTGCGTCACCGCCTACCGACAGCTCCTTTGCGGAGAGTGTAAATGATAACGACATCGGACTGCTCGAATTGGCATCAAAATTCTCAGAATAATCGATGCAGGCTGCCTGCTTGAATTCGAGTTCTTTCATTTTGGAATCCTGATCCCTTTTGTAGAAAGTGATCTTGCCATCTTTGAAACCGTGTGAGTCAGTCATCCATGTATAGATAGTATTGTCGTCTGTCGATTCGATAGTGACACTTACTGTTCCACCTCTCACATCAGAGGCAGGACGGCCTGTAGCGTCTACATTTTGATGAAGCGCGTAGTGACAAGACAGGATGTTGAATGTCTTGCCGTCAAGGCTGAATGTTGCTTTGAATGCCATAACTTATTTTTTTGGGTTAGAGTTAAGAAATATTTAAAGACTAAGTCGAATTTACTTTTGCTGATCGTACTTGGTATCCCATGCTACACCATCTGCGCTATCGCCTTTCTGGCCGTCGAGCTTTATCATAAAGTTCTTGGCCGGGAAGTATGGCGTGATGTGGATATCCAGATAGATACGATCCTTCTGTACCGGGTCTTGCTCGAAGCGCTTGATAGTAAAACTCTCGATCAGGCTCTTAGGCCCTGTGATACTATCGAGGAACTTAACGATCTGGCTCTGCAGGTCCTTCTTTGTATTCGCATTGAAGTTTTCAAATGCCCTGCGATTGAGGAAGTCCATCAGCACCTTGGTGATATAGTCAAATACACGTACAACTGAGTAGGTCTGAAGCCCAAGATTGTCCCCGTTGAAAAGCGTCTTGGCTGAGAAGGCCATTACCTTTCCATATTCATTGACCATCGGGATGAGGCCCATCTTCTCGAGATTCGCGATCTCACTTTTCTTCAGGTCAAAACATACGCCGTCCACTTCATTCATTGATCCGTGTTTCTTGCCAGCTGTCACCTGGCTCATCAGCGTCTGGTATACTTTGCCGGCGAGGGCAGTAGATGGAGGCAGATAGAGGTCTTCTTCTTCTCCCAGTTC
>JAOQAO010000154.1 GCA_025963485.1 Bacteroidota bacterium
CCCCACGTTTTAACGTGGGGTCTAAAACAAAAATGTCCCAGGCTTTAGCCATGATAGGGCTGTCAATCATCAGGGCTAAAGCCCAATACCTTTCTGTCCTATTCTCCGCGTTAAAACGCGGAGTTAACAGATCAGGTGACGCCTACTAGCGCCGAACTTAGCTCACAACTATTCGAAAACCTTCTCACTCTGGCGCGGACCGCAGCAAAGGAAAATACAGGTTATCGATGACGCTACGCTAAACACCAATGACGGTGGAAATATTTCTACCTATTGACCAGGAAAGGCTTAGTGATCTGTCCGTGGGTTCCTTTGGCGATGAGGTAATAGATACCTGCTGGCCACGAGGCTACGGCTATCTGACCTACATAAGATGTGCCGACCGGTACCTGTGACTGGTCCCATAGTCTGCCTGATGCATCATAGATGGCCAGGGTAGCTGATTGCTCCTGGTCCCAATGGATATCTATATTGAGTATGGCGTGGGCCGGAGAAGGATAGACACTTACTCTAGCTGTGCCGGATATCTCCCCGACCCCTGTACTGGTATAGGCCTCGTAGAAATAATAATTATAGGCATCGGAAGTAGAAGAGTTGAGAAATCCCCAGGCGCCATTTTGCCATTGTTCTGATGTCAACCGGGTAATATTATTGTAGCTGTCATATAGATAGCTATGCCTTTGATCATTGATCCAGCCTGATCCATTGTGGTCTTGATTTATATACGAGGTCATATTGTGATTAGCATCGTAGGTATAGAGGATATCGGTGTAGAGGATAAATGATGACGATGAGGTCTGCCACTCCAGGTATATGTCCTGCGCGAGATCGCCTGAGGTGTTATAGATCAAGGTGTCTTTGCCGGAGTTGGTCCAGCCTGAGCCTGTACTCCAGATCTGAAAAATGTTGCTCACCTGCCTGCCTCCCGCGTCGTAGGAATATTGATAGTTTGCATTGTTTGCCCATGCTCCGGATGTCCATAGCAGATAGATATCCTGTATCAGGTTATTGTGAGCGTCATAAGCAAAAGTGTCAAGGGCCTGATTATGCCATATGCCTTGTGACTGGTATTTCACAAGCTTCCTTATTTTTTTGTTGCCGGCATTGTAGCTGTATATCACAGAATCCTGAGTGGTCCATGCCTGTCCTGCCGTGTCCCAGGTCTGGACAGCCTGAGAGGTGAGGTTGTTATCACCATCATATACGTATACGGCGTTGGCCTGGTTTTGGAATGTGCCATGCCAATCCTGCCTGATCTCTGAAAGCATATTATTGCGGTTATCATAGGTCCGGATATAATGCTGGTATGGGGTGCCAAGCAGATAGAGAGTTCTCTCTGAGTAGTTGAGGCTCGTAGTATCCTGATAGGTGAAGATCGAAGTATCGATCAGGCTTGTCTGCGAGTTGTAGACGGAATAGCCACTGGTACCTATGAGGCGCTCTGATGTAGAGTTGAGCGCGCTAAGTGTAGCCTTAGCCTCCGGTACAATGAAAAAAGTGATTATAATAAAGGCACAAAAAAAGTAGAGGGTTTTCACGATGATATGTTTTTGCAATTATAATTAAATGGGCTTGTCTTTCTCATAATGAGAGCCAATATCTTATAAGTGAGTCAAATGAGTTCATAAGTGAGTAACCAGAACAGTCATTCACTCCTCTGGCGTAGGAATAAAGTACAGCCATTGTATAGTCTTCTTGTACCTCGTTTAGCACACATCGTCACCTCTTGTCGTCATTGCGTCTCGGCTCAGCCGAGATCTCCCGTAAAGAATAGAAATGATAAAAGTTGTGCGCAGCATCCTGCGGAAAGCAATCTGTATCTAAAGACTAAGAAGACAACTCTCCCTCAGATCGGCGAAGCACGAGTGAAAAACACCCGCGCCAGAAGGTGACGCTACGCTAAACACCAATGACAGCTGATCTTTCATCAAAAATGTGAGCAAATCGTTCATACAAAGTAGGAGGCATCTATATAATGATATTATATTTAGTGGATAAAAACCTGGAATGCCTTTAAGCTGGAATGAAATCAAAGACCGCGCACACCGATTCTCAAAAGAGTGGGCAGATACCACCAATGAGGATGCGGAGGCAAAACCATTCCTCGAGGCATTCTTTAATGTGTTTGGCATCACGCGCAAGAAGATAGGCACCTTTGAGCATCGTGTCAAAAAATTGGACGAGCACGACGGCTACATAGACCTGATATGGAAAGGCATGCTGCTCGTAGAGATGAAAAGCAAAGGCAAGGACCTCGACAAAGCATATGTGCAGGCCAAGGCATATATGCAAAAGCTGCCCGAGCATGAGTTACCCAAATATGTGCTGATATGCGACTTCGGCACATTTCATCTATACGACATCGAGGATGATACGGTCAGCGAGTTTGCGCTCAAAGACCTCCGGGCCAATGTCAGGCTGTTTGGCTTTATGCTCGGCTACCAGAAGAAAACCTACAAGGCAGAAGATCCCGTCAATATCAAGGCTGCCATGCTCATGGGCGACCTGCATGACGACCTGAAGGCAGCCGGCTATACCGGTCACCAGCTGGAGCTATACCTCGTCAGGTTATTGTTTTGCCTCTTTGCTGATGACACTTCTATTTTCCAGCCCGATATATTTCGCGACTATATCACGCGGCGCACCCGGGAGGACGGCAGCGATATCGGCGTGCACATAGCGCATCTATTCCAGATACTCAATACGCCATACGAGAGCAGGCAGTCCAATCTCGATGAGGAGTTGGCAGCCTTCCCATATGTCAATGGTAAACTCTTTGAAGAGCCGATCAGCTTTGCCAGTTGGAATAGCTCCATGCGCGGCCTGCTGCTGGAAGCCTGCGGGCTCAACTGGGGCGCTATCAGCCCGGCCATCTTCGGCTCCATGTTTCAGAGTGTGATGGATGAGAAGGCGCGCCGCAATCTGGGCGCTCACTACACCAGTGAGAAAAATATACTAAAGCTGATCAAGCCCCTATTCCTCGATGAACTGTGGAAGGAATTTAACACGGCTAAGAAAACAAAGCAGCGGCTGGAGGAGTTTCACAGGAAGATCGCTGAGTTGAAGTTTATAGATCCGGCATGCGGTTGTGGCAATTTCCTCGTGATCAGCTACCGCGAGCTGCGGCTGCTGGAGATAGAGGTGATCAAAGAACTGCTATATACCCATGAGGGCTTGCGCAAAGAAGTAGCTGCCGATGCAGATATCAATGCGCGGCTGCTCATCCGCTGTACGATCGACAATTTTTATGGGATCGAGTATGAGGAGTTTCCGGCGCAGATAGCGCAGGTGGCTATGTGGCTCGTAGACCACCAGATGAATATGAAGGTGACCGATACCTTTGGCCAGTATGTGAGCATGCTGCCCCTGCAGAAAAGCGCTACGATCATCCACGGCAATGCGCTGCGCATCGACTGGCATACATTTGCCAGCGAGGAGGCCACGGCCCGGCTCTATGCAGAGCATGTAGACATCACGCATATAGTCAGCGAACCATCACCTGTATACAATCTGGAAGTACACTCCAAAAACATCAACTTCCGCGGATCGCGCCCCGTGCGCAGCGAGACGGCAAAGCCTTATAATTATATACTGGGCAATCCGCCGTTTATAGGACATCAATGGCGCAATGATCAACAAATGAAGGACATGGATGTGGTATGCGGCAAAATCAAAAAAGCTGGTCGTTTGGACTACGTAGCTGCCTGGTACATAAAGGCTGCAAAGTATATTCAAAAGTTCAGCAGTGATCTATATCCAATCGAAGTGGCGTTTGTTTCTACAAACTCGATCATTCAGGGAGAACAGGTCGGTATCCTTTGGGGTGAATTGTTTAACAACTATAAAATAAAAATCCATTTTGCGCATCGGACCTTTAGCTGGAAAAATGAGGCTCGGGGCAATGCAGCCGTTCATGTCGTAATTATCGGATTTGCCAACTTTGATATCGAGAGAAAGACAATATTTGATTACGCCGATATCAAGGGTGAACCCGAATCATATCTGGCCAAAAACATCAGCCCCTATCTCACCGAGGGCAAAGATATATTTGTGGAGTCTCGAAGTACCCCGATTCATAGTTACCCCGAAATGTTTAAAGGCAGTCAACCCACTGATGGGGGACATTTAATATTGACACCAGAAGACAGAGAGGCCCTATTGAAAACAGATCCATCTGTAAAAAAATGGATTAGACCCTACATCGGAGGTGTTGAATTAATTAATGGATCAGAAAGATTTTGCCTATGGCTAAAAGATTGCCCGCCAGAAGAGTTGGCGAGGATGCCAGGTGTCAAAAAAAGACTGGAGCTGGTCGTTGCTTCCCGTTTGCAAAGCACAACTAAAAGTGTTCGCGACTTTTCACAATATCCCACTTTGTTTACCCAGGATAGGCAACCCCTTGAGCGATATTTAGCAATACCGGAAGTAAGCTCTGAAAACAGAAAATATATTCCCATTGGCTATTTATCTCCGGAAACTATTTGCAGTAATAAATTGCAAATTATCCCTAATGCATCTATTTATCTTTTTGGGATCTTGACAAGCGCAATGCACATGGCCTGGACTAAACACATATGCGGTAGGTTAAAATCCGATTTTAGTTATTCTCCCGCAGTATACAATAGCTTTCCTTTCCCGATCCAAATCAGTCAGAAACAAATGAAGGATATAGAAGTCGCTGCGCAAGAAGTATTAAATGTCCGTTCATCTTTTACTAAAAGTAGCTTAGCAAATCTGTACAACCCATTGACAATGCCACCTGGTCTAATCAAAGCTCACAACGAACTCGATAAAAGCGTCGATCAGGCATACAGACCACAGGCTTTTAGCAGTGATGCAAAAAGGATGGAGTTTTTGTTTGAGCTGTATGAGCAGTACACCAGGGACCTATTCACTAAAGAGAAGGTGAAAAAGAAGAAAAAGGGTAGTGCAGAGCAGGCGGGAGTTTGATGCCTTTGCAGCCCCAATTGGCGTGGGTGTTTTTCACTCGTGCCTCCGGCTGTTTCGGGCAGGGATAGTAGCGGATAGCCCGGAGCTGCGGCCCGGCCCCCAAACCCCCAAAAGGGGCTTAAATACAAGCCGCAGCGAGGACTAGTAGCGGATAGCCCGGCCGCCCGCATAAATAATATATCAGCCCAACGCGCACATTTTTCCCTCTGCGCGTATCGGCTGTTAGAACCCTCTCCTATTTTAGGCATACGCGTCAACTTAAGCTGACAAAAATGTTCCGCAAACCTACGTCGGGATTAGTTTTAGGCTAAAAATGACAGATTTAGCCAGGCAATGCTATTGTT
>JAOQAO010000190.1 GCA_025963485.1 Bacteroidota bacterium
CAGATATGCCCTGTAGTAAGCCCTCTGGCCCCGGATGCAATGGGTGATATCAGATCAAACAGGAGCCAATCGCTTAGGTCCGTCTCCTGATGAAACCATATCACATGGTCGAGGCTTGCGAGTTGTGTATTGATAATACTGGCCTCTTTAGTATGAGGACGTAGCGCAGTGGTCAGCACATTATAATCTGAGGCATAAGCTATCAGCTGTTGCACAGTCTTCCAGGCCAGATCGCCTGGCGCTTCTTTAAATCTGAACCACACTCTGTTTTCCCGGCTGGCTTCTTCACCCGGCTTGATATCCGGCTGGCAGGAGCGCATCTCCAGTGGCCGTGGTATATCCAGATAGATCTTCATCATACCCGCCATATGCGGATGGGCTTCTTCATCCACGCGTATCCATTCAGACAGTTCTTCCGGCATCGGCACCTCGGGCATTGGTACCTGGTGAAAATACCCCTCTTCCTTTTTCTGAAAAGATGCCGCCATGACAAAGATCGGTACATCATTCTGCTTGGCCTGTATGAAGCGTGTAGTGAAGCTACCGCCATCACGTATTTCCATCACATGGTACATGATGGGAAGGCCAAGGTTTCCCGGCAGGATGAAATAACAATGAAGCGAATGGCAAATCCGCTCCACAGGTACGGTGCGGGTGGCAGCATTCAGCGCCTGAGCCACGACTTGCCCGCCAAAGACATTAGGGCTGCCCATGAAATTGCTTTGTCCTTCAAATACAGTTTCAGAGTGCTGCTTCAGCTCTATCAAATTCAATAATTCCGACGTAGTTTGCATGACCACAAATTATGGAATCAAGCGGAATCGGACAATATTAATTTATAACAGAGGCAGGAGTAGCGGTCTCAATCTTTTATAAATCTCTTACTATAGCAATTCCCATGATCATCTTTGAGCTGTACGAAGTACATACCATCGCTGAGACCAGTCAGAGGAATGACATGATTTACTCCCGCTGAAACCACAACCCTGCCACTCATATCAATGATCTGGGCGCTTGTCATGCGGGCATCAGTATGGACTTGCAGATAGCTATGGGCCGGAATCGGATAAACCTGAAGGTGACTTGCACCCTGCTCTCCTATGCCTGACGAACGAGGATTGCAAGCTGCTTCCGTCACGGAGTCTCTGCTGTAGCTAAAAGCAGATGCACATAGCTGATGACTCAGGAAATCGCGAACGTACCATATCGTCGTATCCATATAAGCTGCGGTCTGAAGGCCTAATATGAAAGGCGTGTGATCCGCGCCCCACCAGGTATAAAAGCCGGTAGGATTGCCGAGGCCCCAGACGCGTTTTTCTATGGGATTGCCGCCGGCTACTACCAGACCGCTAATGGGATTGCCAAAAACTTCTTCTTCACCTGTACAATAAGGTACAGAGCCGTCTTTATCTCCCTGCATGGTCACGATAGGCGGATCGCCTGCCTGTATCCAGCCTGTATCCAGCAATGCACCACAGAGGTTGACCACTGCCCAGGGACGTGATGAATAGCCGGGATTGCCACTATTGCCCTCTATACCGCCCTCGGTGGCTGTGTCCATGACGGCAGGTATCTCTGACTCCTGATCGAGATAAGCGCAATGAAGCGCACCGAATCCACCTGCCGAAACGCCTCCCACTATAATGCGCGAAGTATCTATACCGAGAGAGTCGACTGCCGCATTCATCCTCATCCAGCGCACGGCTGCACGCATATCGTGCGTTACACGCCATATGGCTTTCTTGACATTGTCTGAAGTAATGGAAAGGCCGCCGGGTGAGAGGCCGAGCCTGTAGTCTATAGCAGCGCAGACATAGCCTTTCTTTGTAAAGGCATTGCACAACTGTACGATATCGGGTGACTGGCGGGTGCCGAATACAAAACTGCCCCCAAATGCCAGTATCATAACCGGACGATGCTTGACAGTATCACCTGTGGGTTTATAAAAGTCGAGCTTTAAAGTTTGACTGCTTCCTGAGACGTTTGTATTCTGGCCATATACGAGGCCGGAATAGACAGTAACAGCAGGAAATATATCAGCATAATATCGACCGCCACTGCAATCGACCTGAGAAAATGCCTGATAACAAAATCGCGCCAGCACAACTAACAAAGGTACTTTTTTAGTCATGTCCAAGTATTTAGAATACTAAGTTATTAAAACTCTCAAGGGCAATAAATCTTTTTTGAGCGGACTGCAATATTCTTAGTCGACCAGCAGCTTCCTATAGAAGGTCTCACGGCCGGAGGTAAGTTGTATGACATATATACCTGCTGACAACTCAGAGATATCAATGACATTGGAAGATGCCTTCAAAGAAGTTTTTTTGAGCAGCGCTCCTTTTGAATCATATATAGTAGCTGTCATTACACCTTTTGGTGTTTGATATACTATCTGCACTTGTTTGTGCGCAGGTACCGGATAAATGTAAGGCCCATCATCTGCTAAGATCGTGACCGCGCCAGTAGTATATGTCTGACCACAATGATACCAGGGACTAAACCCTACGGTACCCGATACGACACCACTACCCGAAGTAATACAGGCATCGTAAATAGAATCACCACAACTATAGCAGCTTCTGTACAGGTCACATATCTGGCTGGCCGTATCGAGCCTGTGGCCTACGTCAAAGGTGGCACTAAGTTGATCTTCTGTCACATGGCCGACAGTTCCGGCATTGCCGCCGAGAAAATCCGAAGAGCTCCAGGGATCCTCTCCGGCATAAGCAGCATAATATGTACCCAGATCAGGTACAAGACTAGCATTGCGCTCACCGATGTTTACGATCCTGATCGCTTTGGGTGAAAGAGTACCTGAGCAGGCCGGATTGCAAATAAATGATGCACCGCACTGGCTGATGGTAAGGTAATTTCCGTGCTTATTGGGCGATGCGAATACCGTATCCTTCCCTGCGGGGAAGAGCACGCTTCTATATGGAAAGACTTCTATCTGCTCGCATATCGTATTGGCGTGCGAAACTGTTTGGATCTTTACGGCTTGCCAGTTTGAGAGGATAGTATCGTACATCCATCCGGATGCAGCATTGGAGCCTGTGTACCGCAACGTAAAGCTGAATCCCTCTACATCTGCCGTATGACCATTCAACCCACAGTCCTTGCCATAAAGCAAAGCACAATGAACAATGATGACAGGGTCGTACCAGATCATGCCTGTGACCAAACCTGTATCACCAACTAAAGCTATAGGATGAACACGGATAGAATCAGGGCTAATGGCCCCTATGCTATATTGTCCCGGCAAAGGATAAATGTGGCATACCACCAGATTGGAATCGCCCGTGCCATCCAGAGCAGGACCGGGACATGTCTCCCCACTGAACTGCATGATGACCGGCATAAAGCGATCTAGTAGTTTACCCTCCAGCCGGTCATCCATGCCATCGAGATCATTGTCTACGATAGCGGGGATGGTCACTGAATCAGTGCCCCCACAGCGACTGATAACTCCTACACGCTGCTGGGCAGGAAGGGTAAAAGACAAAAGCATCATCAGAGTAATGACAAACAGTGTGTATTTCTTATTCATTCTTTCCGGGTTATTTGACGTGACAATTTTGCAATCTACTGTTTACAATTTACTAACCTTTGGGTGACTCCTTACATTTTAAAAACATTAAAATAAATTTGTTAATCCGCTGATTAGACCTACCTTGATAACAAATACCTCTTTATGTCAAAGAATATAATCGCCCTCCTGTCAGTCACACTGATGATAACCGCCAGCTCGTGCAAGAAAGAAAGTACATCCCCTACCGGCTGTGTGAAAGAGGTCGTCGAAGTCGGAGCCACAATTAGCACCCCAACTACCTGGGATAGTTGCCATATATATCATTGCGCATATTTCCCGGCCATCAGTGCAGCACTCACTATAGAGGCGGGGACGATCGTCAAATTTGACGATCAAAAAGGCCTGACTGTAATGAACGGAGGCACACTCACCGTGAGAGGCACAGCGGCTCATCCTGTCATCTTCACATCATCCAGAGATGATAGCTATGGAGGTGATAATAATGGAGATGGCAATGCTACAACTCCACAAAAAGGTGATTGGCAGCATATCACTTTTGGCACTTCCTCTGGTAATAGCATCGACTACGCTAAAATACTTTACGCGGGAAGCGGTACCACAGGTTTAGAACGCGCATTGAATATGGGTGACGGCGCCAATAACTCCCTGACCAACTCTGTCATAGCTCACACAGCCGGAGGCGTCGATCAAAGCTATGCAGCATTAGACATGTCGGCATCTCAGATCAGCTGCGTGGCAACAGGCAATACTTTCTATGACAACGGCCATCCGGTACTAATCGGGATAGCTTCCAATTTTGATAATAGCAACACATTCCACAATCCTGCAAACACAGCGCAAACGAATGCTGCTAATGGTATCTTTGTAAGCTGTGTGGCAATCGACCAGGAATCAGCAACCTGGGGAAACACTGAAGTAGCCTATGTGCTGGGAGGATGGAGTGGCAATAGCTGGGCAATGGCCACAGGTAAAGTATTGACACTCGGAAATAATGTAGTGGTGAAATTCAATACCCACACTCCTACTCCGGGTTTCTCACTGCTGATGCCTGATGGCTCTGTGCAGCTGCAAAATTATAATGGTACCGGTGTGGCATTTACGGCATTTAGCGATGACAGTCGTAAAGGCGATACAAATGGAGATGGTCTATCAGCAGGATCTGCCGGATATTGGGAAGGTATATTTACAAATGGGCCGACCTGGTATAGCTGGTCGAATATTTATTTTGCAGCTCATTAAGCTCTTATAGATCTTTGGCCTCCTTGACTGCCTTGAGCGGCAGGCCCATGATCGCTCCGGAGAAATTGGTATATCCCAATACGAATGACACGCCATGAGAGCTAAGCCCCATATCGTATCGCTGAGGACCTGCGAGATAATTGACGTCAGTTGGTTCCGCGAAATTGGCAAAGGCTGTTTTATAGTTCGAGAAACCATATTTATAAGTCACGCCGATAAATACTTTGCTATGTGGCCTGTGGATCGCTACACCGGTAGAGAAGTGTACATAGTTCCAATACTCCGGATCAGCGGCTGCTATATAGTCCTTATAGTTTTGGCTTAGCAAAGGTATCTTATTATTAAAATCCGTCCTGAAGCCGGCTAAAATGGAGACGCGATCAGTTATCCTTTTATCCATACCTATTCCTGCATTGATGACCTGTATGGCTCCGGTGCGTATACGCATGAAATCGGGAATGGGAATATTGCCATAGACCGCCTGGGGACGGGCATATACATTATTACTGCCCCTGATCAGGTCGTATTCTTTCACTGCAAAAAAATACTCGGCAGAAACTGCGACCCGGAAGTCGTCATCACCATACTCCAATCCCAATGAGATGCTCGGTGGTAATTTGTATTGCGTATGAACATTCCTTTGATCTCCGACTATCAGCAGGTTTGGGTATCTGTGAAATACGCTAAGCGTGTCTCCCGCGGGAAGATTGGAAGCTTCTATCGATTGATATATTTTGCCGCTGCTCCATAGCTTGATAGAAGGCATCATGGCAGCCACTCCTATCTTTACTTTGCCAAATTTCAATTCTATCCCCGGTTTGAAAAGGATGTAGACATGAGCTATGCTGTATTTGAAACGGGAGGTCATAGAGGGTGAGTAGGGTGCGCCATTAGCACCGACTGCATCAGCACTCGCCTGCTGGAACACTTCTCCATTCATCCCGATGTATCCGCCATAGTGACCGAGGCCGATGGAGAAATGTTCATTGACCTGATAGGCAGCAGCGACACCCCCCCAGTATTCTACGAAGCTGTAACTCTGATCATATTTTGCACGGAAGTATTCCAGGCCGGGTGCAGACGAGATGACATCATAGCTCATTTCATTTTGAGTTTCAAAGTCAAACTTCGTGAAATTCCGAAGTATGTATCCATAGATAAGATGTAGTTTGGGTAACTTTTTAAACGATATAGTGCCTGATAATACTTGAGCATTTAGGTTGAGCTTATTGGATGTGAGATTGAATCCGGGGCCTGCTCCGTTCTTCAGACTTAAATGATCGACACCATAGAGATTAGCGCTGATGTTGATATTGATCGTATCGAGAAAACCGATAGCACCGGGATTGTAGACAAACACACTATTGTCAGCGTCGCAGGTCATGCACGCGCCACCGGTCAGAATAGAATATGCACTGTAACCTTGTGTCCAATAATTATTCTGAGCAGTTGCCCAGAATGGGGAAAACAATGCCAAGACAACCGTGTATAAGGTAAGATAACATCTCTGTATATGGCTCATCTTATGTCGTATGGCTTCTCTGCTTCTTTCAAATAATACATGCTATGCATAGTGCAAAGCAAGTACCAATAAAAAACGGCCCCTGATCCCTCAGAGGCCGCTTAATTATAAACCCTAATCAGAAAATCCGGAATGGATCGTTTAATTTATTTTTCTCCAGACAGAGCCGTCGGAGATAAGCTGGACGGAAGTACCAGCCGTCAGTGTAACTGAGGTGCCTGCACTGGAAGTAGTATAGGTGGAAGTGGTAAGCGAAGCTGTTCCGTGATTGGTCAATACATATATCCGGCCTGTGGCTCCGCTCGCCGCAGGCAGCGTGAATGTACTACCTATCCCTCCTGTGTAGATCACGCAGTAGTTGGTTCCGTCGAGAGTCAGAGA
>JAOQAO010000213.1 GCA_025963485.1 Bacteroidota bacterium
AGGGACTTAAATACATTGCAATGGGTTTACTGCAAATAGCATAGTGTAACAGCCTGAGTCAATGACATTGGGTCGCGATCTGTCCCTACAACGGAGCATGGCTCGGGATCAGATACGGACATAAAAAATCCCCCCGTTTAGCGGGGGGACCTTTGTATAGTCTTTACGGGGGCTGAGAATTACTTCTTCAGGCCTGCGATGCGCCTCATGAGTTTGCTCTTGAGGTTAGATGCTTTGTTTTTATGGATGTTTCCCCTCTTTGCGAGTTTGTCGAGGAGGGCTACTACCTTAGGCAGGGCCTTTTCAGCCTCTGTTTTCTTGTCAGTAGCGCGGAAATCCCTGATGAGATTACGCGATGTCTTGCTGAAATATCTGTTAGCCAGTCTTCTTTTGCTATTCTGACGGATTCTCTTTTCTGCTGATTTGTGGTTAGCCATTTGTCTGTTTTTTCTAAAAGGATTGCAAATGTAAACTTAATTTCCAGAAAAGCAAAGGCTAATAGGGTGACTTTTTGTGGTTATAAACATTTTGTCAAAAATGTTTACATTTTTAATTCCCTTATGTATATTTGTGAAGTTTTGGTAGTAGTCCATATCCGGCTCTGTCGTTTCCGCAGATTGGTGGGCCTATTTCTGAAATCAATTTTTTAACCAATCTGTTTTAACTCATTATGAACATCTACGTTAGTAACATCAACTTCCGCGCCAGAGAAGAAGATCTGCAAGCCGCTTTTGAAAAATACGGTGAAGTATCTTCTGTAAAGATCATCAAGGACAAAGAGACACACAGGAGCAAAGGCTTCGGTTTCGTCGAAATGCCAGATGATAACGCTGCCAGGACAGCTATCGAAGGCCTCAATGGCTTTCTGATGCTGGACAGGAACCTCCGTGTAAACGAGGCGAAGCCAAGGCCGGAATAGTCACCGCAAAGTCCCACTAAGGATATACCTATTCAAGAAATAGTACTTTGAGCTTTTTGAAGCCCATTCGTTTATTCGCGTGGGCTTTTTTGTGTCTATTATCAAAAGGTAGCCGTTTGGTTTCGTACGGTTAAACACCTTGTTGCGTCTATCATGTAGTAAATTGGTTACGGATTTTAGATTTGCTAAAAGGAGCTTATTTCCTAACCGGTATCAGCCGTACAAAGAACCTCCTGTAGGAGTCAAGGTCGAAGAGTTTGGAGTCATTGGCAGCCTTGTACGTGAGAAAGATACCGATCGGTGTTAGAACGAAAGTAGCCATCCACATACCGGTAAAGGCGGTGATGACCATCTTGTCAGCAGTCTTCTCGCCTATGATAGAAGTGACGTGGTAGATGATAAAGAAGATGATAGAGTAGAAGAGGGGCCATCCCAGACCTCCTTTGCGGATAATGGAACCGAGCGGTGCGCCTATCAGGAATAGCACAATACAGGCCATAGATAGCGTAAACTTCCGGTATACCTCGATAGTGTGCTTGACTATATCGGCATCCTTGAAGTCCATCTGCTTGACTACAATGTTTGCGTAGTTTTTGATATTGCGGGCCTGTGTGAGGGCGCGCTCCATGATCATATTCTGCTCACTCTTAGTGAAGGTGCGGAGCATATCAGCCGTATTGCGGAAGTCCGTAGGGAAGTTGACATTCCCTATTTTGATTGGTGCCTTCAGCGTATCGAGCCCTGTGCGGGAGTATCCGTAGTAGGGGACGACATAGTTGTGCAGGCTATTGACCAGGTTTTTTTTGTCTATACCGATGGTGTCTATCTGGTGCAGGAGCTGGGGTAGGTTCATCATCTGCTTCATATCCTTAAAGAAGGTCTCATCCGTCCGCGACAGCTTAAACTTGGTCAGGTCAAACTTTTTATCCCATGATTTGAAGCTCGTATGATACATCTCGTAGTTCTGCTGGTCTGGCTTCTTGGGCTGTAGTTCTTTGTACTGGTCCCCGTTTTCCAGATGTAGTGTCAGTGCCATATGCCTCTCATCCTGTATCATATTGCCCTTCTGGGCGGTGATGATGTGGTCATCACCCTGTCCGCTGGTGTGGTCGTACACGAGCATGTTATATAGCGTCTGGCCGTCTTCCCCTTTCTTGGTGACGCGTAGGCTGAATCCATCTATCTCATTAAAGAAGATGCCCTCTTTGATCGCCACGGTCGGTTTTTGGTGCTGGATATCATAGATGAGCACATTTCGCTTGAGGTTGGCTATGGGCAGCAGGTTATTGGAGAAAAAGAACGCAAAGATGCTGATAAACACCACTGTGATGAAAACAGGCAGCATGATCCGCATCAGCGAGATACCGGCAGATTTAGCGGCTGTGAGCTCCATATGTTCACCCAGATCGCCGAGGGTCATAATGGAGGAGAGAAGGACCGCCAGCGGCAGCGCCATCGGGACCAGCTGGGCAGATGCATAGAATATGAGCTGCGCCAGTATCCATCCGCTGAGGCCCTTGCCAATAAGGTCGTCGACATACTTCCACAGAAACTGCATGACAAGGACAAATAAGGCAATAAAGAAGGTGAGAATGAACGGTCCTATGAAGCTTTTGAAGAGGAGCCAGTCAAGCTTTTTGAGCGGTATGTACCGGGAGATCGATATTTTAGGTATTGGCGATTCGATGGCGCTAAATTAGTGAATAATGAATAGTTAATAGAGAATAATGAAATTCAAAGCAGCAGGATAACGTCAAAGCGTTTAGAAAGTTATCTTTATCGCGATGAGGAAATTGCTTTTACTGATTGTTACTATACTCTTACTATGCGGTTCATCCAAGGCCCAAAGCTTTGAGATCAGGGACGGCGCCTTCATGCTCAACGGTAAGCCCATGCGCATCTATGGCGGGGAGATGCACTATGCACGTATACCCCGCGAATATTGGCAGCATCGGATACAGATGGCCAAGGCTATGGGCTGTAACACGCTCTCGATATATGTTATGTGGAACTACCATCAACCCGCTCCTGACAAATGGGACTGGTCATCGGACAATCATGACCTGCGCGCATTCGTGGAACTGGTCAAGGCTGAAGGCATGTACATCGTCCTCCGCCCCGGTCCTTATGTCTGTGCCGAATGGGACTTTGGAGGCTTCCCATACTGGCTGGTAAACCAGAAACTGCGTAGCAACGATAAAACCTATCTGGACTCCTGCAGGGTATACCTGCAGCAAGTGTTTAAGCAGGTCGATGGCCTCTTCATAGAGCAGGGCGGCAATATCATCATGACGCAGGTGGAGAATGAATACGGTTCTTTTAGTTTTGATATGCAGTTCAAGCTTTCGCATAAAAACAGGAAGGAGTATCTGGAGAACCTCGCCGCTATCTTCCGCGAGGTGGGTTTCAAGAACACGCTATTCACCTGCGATGGCGGTATAGTGCCGGTAGTCAATTTCGCCCGGCTAGGCCATATCAAAGGGCTTTTCCCGGGGACTAACGATAGTAAGTTCCTCAGTGTGGCGCATCATACGGTGCGGAAGTTCTATAATAAGAAAGGCCCCTACTATATCCCGGAGGAGTATGCAGGCTGGTTCACTCACTGGGGGGATGCGCATGTCTTTCATCGTGATGTAGAGAAATATAAGAAGCACATCGAAGAACTGTTAAAGACCGACTTCTCTTTCTGCTACTATATGGTGCATGGGGGGACTAATTTCGGTTTCTGGAGTGGCACCAATCATAGGGCAAAGAATGACGTATGGCCCGTCATCACCAGCTATGACTATGGGGCGCCGATAGATGAAGCGGGCAATAGAACACCGCTATATGACTCGCTGCGGGCGGTGTATCAGCGGCAGACGGGGGAGAAGCTGGCGGATGTGCCTGCGCCGGTGCCGAGTATGGGGATTGGACAAATCGACCTGAAAGTATCATTATCGTTTTGGGGGGCACGGGAATATGTGTTCAGTCCTTTCATTCGTAGAACACCTGGATCATTTGAGCAATTCAAAGTCAGAGACGGGTATATGCTTTTTGAAAAGTTTTTTGATCAAGAAAAATCAGGCAAACTCTCTACATCGGGCTTGACGGACTATACGTTAATATATATCAAAGACTCGCTTATTTCTACTATTGATAGAAACCGGCCCAGTGGCGAAGTGCCTGCATTCGTCTCGTTGAATATACCCAAAGGAAGCATGCTAAGAATTTTGATCGAGAATGAAGGACGCATCAATTTCGGCAAGCACCTTTGGAGCAACGATAAGGGTCCAATAAATGGGATCAGAATCGGTGGGAAATTGGAGGGTGATGATTGGATGATCACGGATATTTCGCCTGAAAACATTACTGCTGCGACGCGATGGATATCAAAGGAAACGTCTTTAAAACATTGGCTGCAAATATATCATGCTGACCAGCCCATACTTTACTCAGGAGAATTTCATCTCACCGACACCGCCGACACCTACTTGGACATGCACGGTTTCGGCAAAGGTTTCGTAATGGTAAACGGCCACAACCTCGGTCGCTACTGGGAGATAGGTCCGCAGTTCTCGCTGTATGTGCCGGGTGTATGGTTGAAAAAAGGTGAGAACGAGATCGTGATCTTCGATCAGCTCAATCATAAGCAGATGCATAGTATCTCAGCGACTGCGAAGCCGGTGAATAGATAAAACCTTTCTGCCATAGCCCACGGTTTAAACCGTGGGCTATGGCAGGAGATCGGGATTTTATGATTTGGAGGTTAAACCGTGCAATGAGATTAATTCCTGATGCTCCTGCGCAAATGTCTTCTCCCTATGGTGTTCTTTTTGGTTCCGGATGTAATGATATACAGTCTCTAATTGTGATTCGCTGACTGAGAAAGCAGCATACCCCGTCTGCCATGCAAATGGCTCCGAAATAAGCTTTTGCTCATTGATCCAATGGGAGGTGCCGCCTTTCACCTGTTTGATAATATCCGTAATAGGGAGCTTGGGGTTTTGAAGAAATAATAAATGGACATGATCTGACATCCCATTTATGATGCGCACAGGACAGTCGAGCTCAACTAGTTCCTCGCGCTTTTGATCATATACGATCCGTTCTATTTCAGGATTAATAAACGGTTCTCGTCCTTTAGTAGAGTAGACGGCATGTATCCATATTTTATAGTATGAATGCGACATTTCTTTATCTATAGATGCTGCCTCCCATGACATAGCCCACGGTTTAAACCGTGGGCTATGTCATGGGAGCTATGGTAATGATTAACCCGCTCCCAGCTGGTGCTTGAGCTCTTCTACCTGACTGTCCCAGAGCATGCTCTGGTCCTTGACTTCTTTATCCTCGGCGAAGTCTACGATCTCGAGGATCGTGTCGTTAGCTATATCCGATTTGTATATACGGAAGGAGAAGAATTCACCTGCCTTGCCGTCGAGCCAGTGATATTTGACAAATTCATCCTCTATGAACTCTACTATCTGAGCCTGCTCGCGTGAGCCGCCCCAGCCGAAGACGATATAGTTGTCATTGGCATCACAGAAGTCCGAGAACCACTGTGCGAGGTTAGATGGATTGGTTACGAATCCAAAGAGGATCGAAGGGGAAGAGCGGACGATATATTCGAGTGTAAATTTCTTTCTGGCCATTTTGTATATTAGGTTTTAGTCCCAAGCAGGGGCAAGTATAAATAAATATTTTGTTTATCAAAATTTGTGAAGTGCTTTTTGGCGAGATTTCTCTTTAGATCGGCCAAAATGTATGGTAAATACGGGTTTTCACCTCATTGCTCCAAAGATGGGCACCATGTGAACAGGCTTTTTGGCATTATCCTTACCTCAATTGAGTGCAATAGTTATATTTGCCCACCTGAAAAACCACAGCACAAAACCGTCCATGTACGACATCAAATACCACCATACAGATCTCAGCGACAAATCCTTTCTGGTCACAGGAGGGGCCGGCTTTATAGGCTCCAACATAGTCGAGTACTTACTCAAATACGGTGCCAAAAAGGTCCGCGTCCTGGACAACTTACTCACTGGCAACTACAAGAACCTCAAGCCATTTGAGGACAATCCTTCCTTTGAATATATGGAAGGTGATATCACTGACTCCGAGACCTGCCATAAAGCATGCCTCGGCATAGACTACGTATCGCATCAGGCCGCCCTCGGCTCCGTACCGCGTTCTATCAAGGATCCCGCCCGAACCAATAACATCAATGTAGCAGGCTTTCTCAATATGCTCATAGCCGCCAAGGACAGCCAGGTCAAAATGTTCGTTTACGCTTCCTCTTCATCTGTTTATGGAGATGAAGCTACCCTTCCCAAGGTAGAAACCAAGATCGGCAAGCCCCTTTCGCCTTATGCCGTATCCAAGTATACCAACGAACTCTACGCCAGCGTCTTTCACAGCAACTATGGCTTTAACGTCATAGGCCTCCGCTACTTCAATGTCTTCGGCCCCAATCAGGACCCTAATGGTCCTTATGCCGCTGTGATCCCTGTCTTTACGGACAAGATAGTCAAGCGCGAGGTCGTGTATATCAATGGCGATGGCAGCCAGACCCGCGACTTTACCTTTGTGGAGAATGCCGTCCAGGCCAATATTCGCGCCATGCTCTCGGACAATCCGGAAGCCATCAATCAGGTCTTCAACATTGCCTACGGCGAGAACTATACTGTCAACGACATGTATGACCAGATCGCGGCCCTCCTCGGCAGTGACCACCGCCCCACCCACCGCGCGCCGCGCGAAGGCGATATCCAGAACTC
>JAOQAO010000218.1 GCA_025963485.1 Bacteroidota bacterium
AAAAGAGCATTTGAATACTATCTGGCACACTACAATAATGGACGCCCCATCGTGATCGCATCACACTCCCAGGGCTCCTATCATGCACGCAGATTGCTCAAAGAGTTTTTTGACAAAGGTCAACTGCGTAATAAACTCGTCTGCGCATATTTAGTAGGGTTTCCCGTTTTCGAGAAAGAATACCAGAACATCAAGCAATGCAATGATGAAACACAAACAGGGTGCATTGTATCCTGGGCTTCATACAGGGATGGGTTTGAACCGCAAGGCATGGATAAATTCTACAGCGATGCGATATGCACCAATCCTGTGACATGGCGCAATGACTCTACCTGCAGCATAGTTACTGACCACAAAGGCATGGTGTTATTCAATTTCAATAAAATGGTGCATCCGAAGACTACAGCCCGCATCCACAAAAACATCCTCTGGGTCAAAGTAAACAATCCGCTCGCTGGCAAATATGATAACCTGCATATCGCAGACATCAACCTTTTCTGGGAGGACATCCGCGATGATGTCAGGAAAAGAGTTGGATACTATTGGAAACACTAAGCATTATGACAACAAACAAACCCGATGCGCTGACGATACAGATCATTGATTTCTCCGAAGAAACAAAGGAAGCCATCAAAACACTCAATGTCGAATGGCTGGAGAAATACTTTCATGTAGAGCCCGGCGATGTGATCTCCCTTTCCGATCCGGTCGGAGAGATCATCGATAAAGGAGGCCTCATCTATTACGCCACATACAACGATCAGATCGTCGGCACCGTATCATTGATCAAGGTAGAAGAGGGTGTATATGAACTCGCCAAAATGGCTGTCACCGAAAGCGCACAAGGCCTTGGCATCGGTACTATCCTGATGGATCACTGCATGTCTGTCGCTTCGCGAAATGAGATAAAGAAGCTCATCCTCTATTCCAACACAAAGCTAGGTTCAGCCATTCACCTGTACAGGAAATATGGCTTTATAGAAACCGAACTAGAATCCGGCCACTACGAACGGGCCAATATTAAAATGGAAAAGTTACTCTAAGGATTTGATATAGCCAGAAGCGATGCCATCCCTTCGAGGGAAGGTATTTTCAAAGAACTCATGTCACTCTATTGACGAGAGGGATGGCATCGCTGACGCTCCCGCCTATTTTACCCGCCATTGCAGATTCCATATTTAACCCTTAAGATTGCAACAAAAGAAAAAAACATGAGCGATACACAACTCGGCATCGGTTCCCGTATAGAGCATCCTAAATTTGGCAAAGGCGTCATCGTGGATATGGATGCCTCTTACTATAGTATTTGGTTTAGGGAAGGCGGCTCTACACGGGGCATCGACCGCACATTTGACGGCCTGCAGGTACTGGAGAAAGTGGAAAGCGAATACATACCTATCACTATGGGCGATATCGAGACAGCACTCGAAAATGTACTCGATAAGAAGTCTGCCGTATCAGAAGTGATCACCCTCGGCGCCAAATGGACCGGAGGCACACTCCTCATGAAGCCCGGCAGTGGCGATTTGCAGTCAAAGGAAATACCCATTGAAACATTCTTTCACAAAATAGTTATGATCCGCGACAGGCTGCGCGTATTGGAGCAGAATATCAACGCGCACAAAGTACTAACCGATGAAGAGAAAATAGACCTGCAGCAATACATCACACGCATCTACGGCTCACTCACCACTTTCAATGTATTGTTTAAATACACCGAAGACCACTTCAAGGGAGCGGGGAAAGAATAAAGAAAAGGTAATCCGGAAAACAGGCAACCCGGAAATCTGTTAATACACAAGAATCAGTCAGGATTTTGTGTTCCTGATCAACTGTATTCCCGATTTCCTGATCGACTTTTTATAATTTCTTATCATCCACCCCATTCAGCCATGTCTTCACCTCATCGATCACCGGCTGCACCGTAGTCGGTTCAAACGGATTATTGAGGTTAGCCAGCTTAACCAGGGACAAGAATGACTTGCTGCCGCCAGCCTTACAGAGGTTCAGGTAGTCCTGCCATGCTGTTTTATCTCCCTTCTGTGCACGATGCCAGAACTGGAGCGCACATATCTGAGCGAGACAATAGTCTATATAGTAGAACGGCGAGCGGAATATATGTCCCTGCCTCTTCCACAGGCCTCCATTCTCGAGGTAGGCATTGCCGTCAAAGTCTACATACGGGCGGTATTTTTTATCGATCTCTCTCCAGGTCGCATCGCGCTCTGCCGGGGTCATTTCCGGATTCTCGTATACCACATGCTGAAACTCATCTACCGCCACACCATATGGCAGGAAGAGGATAGCTGATGACAGGTGAGAGAATTTGTATTTCTCGGTATCGCCCTCAAAGAAAAGGTCCATCCACGGCCATGCGAAGAACTCCATACTCATAGAGTGTATCTCACATGCTTCGTAGGTAGGCCACAGGTATTCTTCTATGCTGTTATTGCGGCTCTGGTAGCACTGGAAGGCATGCCCGGCCTCATGCGTGAGCACATCGATATCATGTGAGGTGCCATTGAAATTGGAGAAAATAAACGGCGCCTTATACTGAGAGAAATGAGTGCAATAGCCACCTGCCTGTTTGTTCTTCTTGTTATTGAGATCCATCAGGTCGTACTTCATCATAAAGTCGAAGAATTCCCTGGTCTCGGGCGACAATTCGCTGTACATCTTGCGGCCATTCTCTACGATCCAGTCCGGTGAGCCTTTTGGAGTGGCATTGCCAGAGAGGAAGTTCAGCGGTATATCATAAAACTTAAGGTCATTCAGTCCGAGGCGCTCGCGCTGGCGCATACGCAGCTCGTTAGACAGGGGCACCACATGGTCGAGCACCTGCTTGCGAAACTTCACCACATCTTCAGCTTTATAGTCTGTGCGCAGCATACGGTCATAACCCAACTCTACGAAGTTCTTATAGCCCAGTTTATGAGCTATCCTTGTACGTGTCTTTACCAGCTTATCATATATGTTGTCAAACTCAGTCGCATTAGCTGCCCACCAGTCATACCTCGCATTCGACGCTTCCTTGCGTGTTTCTCTGTCCGTACTTTGCTCAAATGGCTCAAGACCTGAGAGATTATATTTCTGTCCCCTGAATTCCAGCTCGGCAGTAGCGACGAGCTTGGAGTATTCAGTACCGAGCCTGTTTTCCTCCTGCATATCGCTGATCACCGCCGGGCCGAAGCTACGTACGCTCATCGCTGCGATATCAAATATCTGCTTGCCAAATTTCCCTTCGAGCTGCGCTTTGAATGGAGAATTGTTCAGCGATTTATAGAATTGGATATTCAGGTCGCGGAATAGCGGCTCAGTATTATCAAAAAACTCCTGTTCCGTTTCGTAAAACACATTCGAAGTGTCTATAGAGTTCCTGACCGTAGCCAGGCTGCCCGCTGTTTGAAATTCTGCTTTCAGCTCATTGATCTCGTTGATCACAGTTTCCTGCACAGCGACATCAGATGCCTTTTCAAATTTCTCTATGAGGCCCTGGAAGGTATTTTGCACTTTCTGCAGGTCAGGCCTGCGATATTCTATTTCCGAAAATTTTTTCATTTACACTATTTTTTAAGGGCCGGTAAATATAAACGTAATAACTTATTTCATAGCATAAGCCGTACCACACAAAATATACCTTGTTTTTATTCCTCGTTGCCCGCATTGAGGCGATGATGCGCTGTTTTCCAATGAGATAGCACGATCCTGACCGTCAGTGCGACTGCCAGCGCCATACACGCCACGCAGGTAAAATTGATCTCATCAAAGAAGTAGCGGAAAAGGGGATCTATATCCTCCGGTTTGAGGGGCCTGATGGGGGTGCCCATGGCGTCGAGGGTATAGGAATCATATATATGCATGAACCCCTGCATACTGCGCAGCACAAAGACAAAAAAATTGACATTAAATACGATCAGGATAAAACGCACCCACTTGGATCTCAGTATATATATGTCCTTGAGAAAGATCGCCCACCGGAAATAGGTCAGCGCGATGACCAGCAGCGCCCCATTGGTCCAGACCTCTTTATAGTGCAGCTTAGTGATGAGCGGATACATCACAGCCCCGGCTATCACAGCGCTGATCAGCCACCAGAGCACCTCTTTCATTATTTCCAAAAAAACGTATTGCCTATTTCCTGCACTCATGTTTTTATCTTCTTTTAACAGCCATTTCCAGATGGCAGGCGGCAAAACTAGTTGAAAAAAGATAGGATTACGGGATAAAAAATGTCTTTCCCGCATAGTTATTCCAGCCCCATAGAGGCTGTCTGTTTGTAGTTATACGTTAAAAGAAATTCTTTAGCTCCATAGGAGCGGCCTGTTCGGCTATCTTTAAAAAATGATACCGACTTTCCTGGTCTACCCGTATCTAAAAGTAAATCGTGGAAATAAGTGCTATCCTAAAAACCTAAGACCTGAAAAGTCTCCCCGCTATATCAGGTCCCGTGCCTTTAGCTCGAGGTACTTATTGATCGTATTGATGGTCAGCAGTTGGGGTGGGGTGAGGATACTATGGATGCCATGCATTTTGAGTTCCTTGACGATCTGCCTTTTCTCATAGGCAAATTTCTCCGCTATCGTCTTTTGATAGATCACTTCCGTATTGGGTGCGGGGTCGTTGATCAGGCTTTTTAGTTCCGTATTTTCAAAGAATATCACCACCACGAGATGATTGGCAGCTATGGACCTCATGTATCGCAGCTGACGCTTCATGCTCTGGAGCGATTCGAAATTAGTATATAGCAGGATCAGGCTGCGTTGGGACAGTTTGTGTATCACAGCCGCATTGAGCAGTTCAAAATTTGAATCGAGGAACCGGGTTTTCTCCCGGTACAGGGCCTCTTGTATCTTGCTGATCTGTGTACTACGGCTATCGGCAGGGATGAGCGAGTTTATCTTTTCAGAAAATGTGATCAGCCCGGGTTTATCCCCCTTTTTAAGGGCAATATTGGAGATGACAAGCGCCGCATTGATAGAGTAGTCGAGCAGCGTCATTTCTTCAAATGGCATTTTCATCAGGCGGCCCTTATCTATCACAGAGTATATATGCTGGCTCTTCTCATCCTGAAACTGGTTTACCATTAGCTGGTTCTTGCGCGCGGTAGCTTTCCAGTTTACTGTCCGGTAGTCATCACCCTTCACATATTCCCTTATTTTTTCAAACTCCATGCTATGCCCTATGCGCCTTATTTTTTTCAGGCCGTAGTCGCTTAGGTTATTGGAGAAAGCGATCAGTTCATACTTCCTCATTTGGAGGAAGGAAGGATACACCGCGACCATTTTATTATTGTCAAAGACAAAACGCCGTGCCGCCAGCCCGATGAAAGTGCGGGCAAAGGCATTGACCCCTCCAAAACTATATTCTCCCCGCTCCGTCGGCTTGAGATCGTAGCTTACTGTTTTGGTTCCGTGTGAAGGTAGCCCTGTTTTAAAGAGCAGGTCCCTTTTCTGAAACTGATGCGGTATCTCATCGATGATATCCAGTGATATAGGAAAGGAGTAGTTATTCTCCAGGAATATCTTTATCTCATTATCGTCGCCGTTTGACAGCCTGTCCGGCGGTACACGCACCCCATATATGCCATTCTTCTTTTGATAGAGCAGCAGTACATCTATCAGGAAGATGATCCCTATAGCAGCGACTATCGACTTGGCAGTAAAAAAGAAAACAGGCACAGCTGCGCTGACGATAAAAACTATCACCATCAGGCCCAGTACTATATACAGTCGCGGCCTCAGATACAATGAACGCAGGAATGCCATCATGCTCTTACCTTGGTATCTCTACATTTTTCATAAAGCTGTCTATCACCTCATTGGCCGATGATCCCTCCATTTCTTTCTCCGGTGTCAGGATGATACGATGGCGCAGCACAGGCTTGGCTGCAAATATGATATCATCCGGTGTGACGAAGTTCCTGCCACGGATAGCCGCCAGCGCCTTGGACGCGGTGAGCAGTGCGATCGAGGCCCGCGGAGATGCTCCTACATACAGGTCTGCATTGTCCCGGGTCTTGGCGACCACCTTGGTTATAAACTCCACGAGCTTTGGCTCTATATATACACGCCGCACCTCCGTTTGGTATTTCTTCAGGTCAGACACGGTCAGCACGGGCTGTATGGCCTTGACATCATTGATGCCGCCCCGCTGCTGGAAGTCAGTGAGTATTTTGATCTCTTCCTCCAGTGATGGATAGCCGACCTCTATCTTGTATATAAAACGGTCGAGCTGCGCTTCCGGCAGGCGATAGGTTCCTTCATGTTCTATCGGATTCATCGTAGAGAAAACAATAAACGGTTCGCTCATCATATGCGTCGTCGTATCCACCGTGACCTGACGCTCCTCCATTACTTCAAATAGCGCTGCCTGAGTCTTGGCCGGCGCACGGTTGATCTCATCTATCAATATGATATTAGAAAAGATCGGCCCCTTGCGGAATTCAAATTCAGAAGATTTGAAGTTGAAAATATTGGTGCCCAATATATCGCTCGGCATCAGATCGGGAGTAAACTGTATCCGCGAAAAATCTGCCGATATACAGCGCGCAATGATCTTTGCACTCAGCGTCTTGGCCACACCCGGTACACCTTCTATCAGTACATGCCCATTGGACAGTATGGCCGTGATGAGCAGGTCGATCATCTGGTCTTGCCCGACGATTATCTTACGCACCTCCTCTTTGATACGGGCCACAGATTCCCTCAGCTTGTCGAGTTCGTTGTATGGGTTTGGTTGAAATGAGTCTTCCATCTTTTGGTTTTATTTATTGATTAATCCTGATTCCGAATAAAATTTTTCGAGCGCTGTGTTGAAGCTTATCAGTGTCCTCTCATCTATAAACCGGACGCGCCTGATGTCCCTGTCGTAGATATTAAACACTTCGTTGATTGTATCCATATTTACATTACTGCGGTATGCGAGCTTAGTCCGGAAGGCCTCACTGGTATCCGCCGTCTGCAGGAAATAGTATTGCCTGAGCTTCTCCAGCAAGTAGATCATCTTTTTGACAGCTATATCCCGGTGGTCACGCTGCTGGTAATACAATGACCCGATAGTGCGTGTAAATTCCAGTGAGAGATTGGCCGGAGGTGTCAGTATAGGAATGATGCGCTGCGTCCTTTTCGAGGCAAAAAGCATATAGATTGCCAGTGCAAATAAAGCTATGTAATAGGCCCATGAGTATGACGGTACGGATAATATAAACCGCAAAGGACTGTCGGCCTTCATCGTGCTGAACGGCTTATAATATTCATCCCAATGCGTTCGCCTATTCGGCAAAAAGGACAGGCATTTTGAAACATACTCATTATGGTCCTTTTTGAGCATGTTATAATTGGTGAAAGCAAGTGGAAAAGTATGGATAAAGAAGGCTCCCTTCCCAAAAGGTATTTTGACAAAATTGGCATTCTCCTTTGCATCCTTTCCAAGTACTATCCGATCCCGCATCACTATGGAGCTCGATTCCGAGGAATCATCGGCCAGATGATTGACCTTATGGCGACCCGCGTTTTCTATCTGGAAAGATAAGCTCTCATGCCTGAACCGGTATCCTTCTTTTGTCCTGATCTTTGGATCTGCAAAGTTGGTCATATAGCCGGCAGAGTCCGACGGCAGCAGGTCCAAAGAATTTTGCAGCTGTATGCCCAGTGTATCCTGCAGCTTTTGTGGTAGCGCATAGGCTGATATAAATATATTATTACCGGCCGTCGCAAAGGCTGCCATACGCCTGACATCGAGATCATCGGCCTGCAACTCGTCCGTGATGATGATATAGTTTGAGCTGGTGTCAAAGTTGTTCTCCTCAAAGGTATAAAAGCCCCTGTCCGGCTGGTCT
>JAOQAO010000224.1 GCA_025963485.1 Bacteroidota bacterium
CAACGGGTGCAACAGGTACTAACGGCGCTGATGGTGCAACTGGTGCTGACGGCGCAACAGGTGTTGCGGGAGCAAATGGAACAAACGGCATTGATGGAGCTACTGGCCCAACGGGTGCAGCAGGTGCAACCGGCGCAGCAGGATCAAATGGAACTAACGGTGCTGATGGCGCAACTGGTGCCACCGGAGCTACTGGTGCAGATGGTGCAACCGGTGCGGCAGGTTCAAACGGAACAAATGGTGTTGATGGTGCTACAGGTGCTGCAGGTTCAAACGGGACCAACGGTGCTGCCGGAGCTACAGGTCCTACAGGTGCTGCAGGTTCAAACGGAACTAATGGTGCTGTCGGAGTTACGGGTCCTACAGGTGCTGCAGGTTCAAACGGAACCAATGGTGCTGTCGGAGCTACAGGTCCTACAGGTGCTGCAGGTTCAAACGGAACTAATGGTGGTGTCGGAGCTACAGGTCCTACAGGTGCTGCGGGTTCAAACGGAACCAATGGTGCTGTCGGAGCAACAGGTCCTGCAGGCGCGGCAGGAGCCAATGGTACTAACGGTGCCACTGGCCCTGCAGGTGCAAATGGAACGAATGGTGCTACTGGTCCTGCTGGTCCTGTGGGATGTGGCGTTGCCAATGTACTGATCAAAAGCAATGGGTCTTCTGCAGTATGCAGCAGCATAACAGACGATGGTACTACACTCTCTACGACAGATGGTTTGAACCTTACCGGTGACTTCGCTCAGCAACAGATTACTCAGGCTGTATCGGCCACCATCTTGACGGCTCCGACATGGGATGGGACTATCGAGACTTCTACTGTCACTACGCATGGCGCAGTTTCCTCTGTGATGCTGGTAGGTGAGATGAACGGGAATATCAGCACGACTTCTTATGTCGAGGTGGGTTTGTATCGCGATGGCACCTTGCTCAATATTACAGATGTTACTGTCCGCACCAGCGGTGATTTTACAGTTCCTATATCATGGATAGATGTGCCGGCAGCGGGATCGCATACTTATACATTGAGATACTTCTGGGCAGCAGGTACACTCACGATCTTTGGAGCGGCTCTGCATGTAGTAGAATTAAAACAATAGGATAACAAACAAATACAATCACAAATAAAAATGTGTATATGAAAAAAATATTTGCTTTGCTTACGCTACTTTTTGCGATTGGGCATTTTGCGCAAGCGCAAACATCTCAGACATCGGCACCCAATAATGGCAAGAAAATTCTTTTTACCGGGACCAAACCCATCTGTCCTGATAAGGAATCGTTGATTTCTGAAGTGAAACATCCGATTCTGGTCAAAACTAAGCCTGTAGCAGATGCTTCTGCGGCAAGCAATACAACACAAAAAGCGAATACGGTCAAACCTCTATTAGTCCAGACTAAATAACACAGGCAGATTCAAAACCATACAAAAAAGCGCAGCTAACCACTGCGCTTTTTTTACATAAATTAATTATAGCGCAGCACCTATCATCATTATCTTTTATAGTTTTATTTATAATAATATATGTACTGCTGCTTATGTCTTATTCGTTAAAAGATGGCTATCCATTGATAGGAGCCATCTTTCGCCAGGGCCCGGGCCTGGCTATGCCCCTGACTTCCGATAAACCGCAAAATAATGTAATAAAACCGCCTTTGATTTCTAAAAAAAATCCATTAAGTTTATCCAACTAAATTTCAGCCATTGAATAAACTATTACCAACACTCATTTTAAGTCTTTGTTGCAGTGCATTGGTGCATGCGCAGAGCGCTTCCCCTCAGGTCATCGCCAGCGGCGGAGCATATATTTCTTCAGCATCAGGCAGTATTTCCTACACAGTAGGAGAGGCCGTGACGCCGACCTTAGCCGGCGGAGGTCATATTCTCACGCAGGGATTTCAGCAGCCCAATGATATTCTTATAGGCCTGCTGGATATAGAGAAAGAAGCATCGGGTTCTTTCAGTGTATATCCGGTACCGGCTACTGATAAGCTATGGTTCGGCTACGAGTTTCCTGCAGGTGGTCAGGTGAAAGTTGATTTGTACAACACACTTGGGCAAAAGCTTGATTTCACACTTAGCGAAGCATATGAATCCGGCAAGGTCGTTCACTCATTTGATTGTACACCATATGCAGCGGGGCAATATGTGCTCTCTGTGACTATCACAGCTGCGGACAATAGCCTGAAAACTCTCAGCAAGCAATTTTTAATAATCAATTAAGCCATCTATAAAAAACCAAAAATGAAGAAACTTAGACAAGCCATCACGGCACTGGCTATGGTACTGACAGTCTCAGCCATAGCGCAGGTACCACAGAAGATCAATTATCAGGCTGTAGCGCGCAATGCTTCGGGCGTAGTCCTGAACAATCAGCCGGTAGGAATTCGTTTCACTATTCATGACGTATCTCCGACAGGTGCGGTAGTGTATCAGGAAACTCAATCCGGTGTGACGACCAATCAGTTTGGTCTGTTCACAGTAGCTATAGGTGCAGGTGTACCTGTATCTGGCACTTTCAGCAATATAAGCTGGGGCAGTGGGGACAAATACCTCGAGGTCGAGGTCGACCCGGCTGGTGGCACATCATATAGTATCGATGGTACCAGCCAGTTGCTGAGTGTACCATTCGCTTTGTATGCTGCCAATGGCACCCCGGGTGCTCAGGGAGCTACAGGTTTGCAGGGAAATACCGGTCCTACAGGACCACAAGGTGCTGCTGGTGCAAACGGACAAAATGGAGTGGGACAAACAGGTCCTACAGGCCCTCAGGGTGCTAACGGTGCCCAGGGCGCTCAGGGCCCTACAGGTAATACAGGTGCAGTAGGTGTGACAGGCGCTACAGGTGCCGGTGGTCCACAGGGCTTCACTGGTATCGATGGTCCTACTGGTCCTGCAGGCGCTGCAGGTGCGGCTGGTACTAACGGCCTCGATGGAGCTACTGGTCCCGCAGGGGCAAACGGTGCAGACGGTCCTACAGGCCCTGCAGGTGCAGCTGGTGCTAACGGAGCTACAGGCTCAACCGGTCCTACAGGAGTAGGTGGTGGTGCTACTGGTCCTACAGGTGCGGCTGGCACAAATGGTGCAGATGGCGCTACTGGTCCGGCTGGTGCTACAGGTGCTAATGGTGCCGACGGAGCTACAGGACCTGCGGGTGGAGCAGGTGCTACAGGCCCTACAGGCACAGGTGTAGCGTCGGTAGTGGATAATGGCAATGGTACTTTCACTGTCACCCTGACCAATGGCGTCCCTACAACTATCACTCCACCGGCTGGCGCTACCGGCGCTACCGGAGCTGATGGCCCTACCGGCCCTGCTGGTGGTCCTACAGGTCCTACAGGTGCAGCTGGTACTAACGGAACCAACGGCGCAGACGGTGTCACTGGACCTACAGGCGCAGCTGGTACAAACGGAACTAACGGCGCTACAGGTCCTGCAGGTACCAACGGAACTAATGGTGCAGATGGTGCTACCGGCCCGGCTGGTGCAAATGGTACTAACGGAACAAACGGTGCTGACGGCGCTACAGGTCCGGCTGGCCCTACAGGTGCTGACGGCCCTACAGGTCCCGCTGGTGGTCCTACAGGCCCTACCGGTGCTAACGGAACCAATGGTGCTGACGGGGCTACCGGCCCCGCAGGTACAAATGGTGCTACAGGCGCAGCAGGTACCAACGGTACAAATGGTACTAATGGTGTTACAGGCCCTACTGGTCCGACAGGCCCTACAGGTGTGGGTACAGCAGGTCCTACAGGTCCTACAGGATCTGGCGGCGGACCTATCAATCAGGTGACCGGAAGCTATCTGGGCACTGGCCTGGCTGCGCAAACAACGACGGCTTCCCTGGTATGGCAAAATCTTTCAGCTACAGTCACTGTGACCACTCACGGCAAAGATGTACTGGTATCTGCCACTATTGACCATTTCACAGATGCTGATTATATGGGATTCAGGATAATCCGTGATGGTGCGGTTTTTGTCACAGGCGGTTTCCAGGATTGCTATACTATATCTCTCGCTGGTCAGAGTGAATGGCTCACGACCATCACAGGTATGGATCTGGCACCTGCTGCCGGCTCACATACTTATGTGGTTCAGGCCTACGCCAGCGATTCTCCTACTTTCAATGAGATCGAAAACCTTTACCTGAATGTATCTGAGATCAATCAATAATCCTTTAAACAAAAATTGAAATGAAAAACATAAAATCAATAGTATACTTATCTGCCTTTGTCGCAGCCTTCTTTTATACGGGCGTGACCAAAGCGCAATCTTCTGCGGAACAGGAGAAAGCCAAAGCTAAATTTGATGCTCAGGTTGCCGCTAAATATAACGAACGTGTAGTAGCAAATGCTCAGGTCGGTTCCCTGATCTGCACAGATGCTCATGGCAAATATGTAGTTTGCACAGGAAGCGACTATGAGAAAGTAAAAGGATTTGCCACGAGCGTACCATACGTTACTATCAATAAAGCAGTAAAAGGAGAGAAGCCTAATGAATTTAAGGCCATCGCCTCTCTGCAAGGCGGTGCTATCAAGGCGGGCGACAGGGTATGTGCCTCTACAGTAGCCGGGCAGGTCAAAAAATGTTCTGAAATGGACGTGCCTTATGCTATAGCATTGTCTGATGCATCTGCTGATGCGACAGTGATCAAAGTAAAGGTGTTAAACCTGAAGTAATAGACAAAACATTATCGCTTTCACAGAGCGGTTACAATTATCAAAAGTGCAGCTAACTACTGCACTTTTTTTATTTCCGGCGGGGAGTATGGGTTTGTTTTTTTTGAGCGGTGTGCAGAAAGAATATTCACCCATAAGTTTATTTTATGAGGAATTTAGTATAGGTTTAAATCACTAAATTGTAATCCATTGGAAAATAAATCAGATATTTCTTTCAAGCCCGGATGACTACGGTCCCGAGATTCCACGCAAACATTTTTTAATAATTAATCATAAAATTCCCCTTTATGAATAGACTTAGACAAACCCTCACGGTGTTGGCTATGGTACTCACAGTATCAGCCATAGCACAGGTCCCGCAGAAGATCAATTACCAGGCGGTAGCACGTACATCTGCCGGCACAGTCCTTGCCAATCAGGCTATAGGCGCCCGGTTTACCATTCATGATGCATCACCGACAGGCCCTGTGGCATATCAGGAAACAAGGTCTGGACTACAGACCAATCAATTTGGCCTCTTCACCACCGCTATCGGGTCAGGCACACCTGTGTCGGGCACCTTCAGCGCGATCAGCTGGGGCAGTGGTGATAAATACCTCGAGGTGGAGATAGATCCTACAGGCGGCACATCATACAGTATAGACGGCACTAGCCAGCTACTGAGTGTGCCGTATGCATTATATGCTGCCAATGGTACCGCCGGGGCTACCGGTTCTACAGGCCTTCAGGGCAATACCGGTCCTACCGGACCGCAGGGCGCTAATGGTACAAATGGACAAAACGGATTAGGACAGACCGGTCCTACCGGACCACAAGGTGCTAATGGTGCGCAAGGCGCTCAAGGCCCTACAGGTAATACGGGTGCAGTAGGTGTGACAGGTGCTACAGGTGCAGGTGGCCCGCAGGGTTTCACCGGAGCAGATGGACCTACAGGTCCGGCTGGTGCAAACGGCGTAGCAGGAGCGACTGGTTCTGCTGGTGCTAATGGTGCAGCTGGCGCTACAGGTCCCGCCGGAACTAACGGTACGAATGGCACTAACGGTGCAGACGGAGCCACTGGACCCGCAGGAGCTAATGGAACTAACGGTACGAATGGCACAAATGGAATAGATGGCGCTACCGGCCCGACGGGTGCCGATGGCCCTACCGGCTCCGCTGGTGGCCCTACTGGTCCGACAGGTGCTGCCGGGACTAATGGTGCAGATGGTGCTACCGGGCCTACAGGCGCTGCAGGCACCAATGGCGTCAATGGTGCGACTGGTCCCGCTGGTGCGGCCGGAACTAACGGTACAGATGGTGCTACTGGCGCTGCCGGTACCAACGGTACCAATGGCGTGGATGGTGTGACCGGCCCTACCGGCCCCACTGGTATAGATGGCCCCACTGGCCCGGGCGGTGGTCCCACTGGTCCTACAGGTGCCAACGGAATAGATGGTACGACAGGGCCTACAGGCCCGGGTGGCGGCGCCACGGGCCCTACAGGTCCGGCCGGTACCAATGGAACAAACGGTACTAATGGTGCGACAGGTCCTGCCGGAACTGCTGGTACCAATGGCACTAATGGTACTAATGGTGTGACTGGTCCTACCGGTCCCACTGGTGCTGCAGGAGCTACGGGTACTGGTGGTGGCGCGACCGGCCCTACTGGCCCTGCCGGTCCTACCGGGTCAGCTGGTAGCGCAGGTACTGCCGGGCCTACAGGGCCTACCGGAGCTGGCTCAGCGAGCGGCACTACAAACTACGTGGCAAAATTTACTTCGCCGACCGCTCTTGGCAATAGCAATATCTTTGATAATGGTACCAGTGTAGGCATTGGAAATATAACGCCAAATGCTAATGCTGTACTTGATCTGAGGAATACCGCCAATCAGGTATTTATGCTGCCACAAGTATCTACGGCGAGCCTGCCTGCCACTCCTGCTGCTGGTATGATAGTTTACAACAATACAACTAATTGCCTCCAGTATTACAATGGTACGAACTGGATAGCACTGAGTGCAGCGACCGCATCTTTTGCGACGACCACGGCCTCTGCCAATCTCGGTGGTACAGCCTCATATAGCGTGGTGCCTATTACAGGGGCTACCTACACGTGGACACTTCCTGCAGGATGGATAGGCAGTTCTTCTACAAACTCTATCACAGCTACGCTGCCAGCAGATCTGGTGACTCCCATGAGCACCGGTGGTGGCAATCAGACCATATCCTGCACCGTGTCATATCCGCTATGCGGTACCGCTTCTGCTGTCACTATCTCGACAGTGACCACAGTGCACGGCACACAGATATATAGCTATGCAGCTAGTCCGCTGAACATAAGTATACCTGGTGGCATTAGCACTATCACTACCCGTCTGTGGGGCGGTGGCGGAGCCGGTGCCGGCTCCAATCAGGATCCCAATACTGATAATAACGGCGGTGGTGGCGGTGGCGGAGCCTGTGGCACAGCTTCGATCACAGTCGCACAGGGATCTATATACACACTCACTATCGGTGCGGGTGGCGTAGGTACAAACAATGCGATCGGCACACAGGGTGCATCCGGAGGTACGACCACTTTCACAGGACCTGCGGGCACATGGACCGCAAATGGCGGCGCAGGTGGTTTCTATACTGACGCTACTACCGGAGGAGTGAATGCCGGAGGTCCAGGTGCTACTACGGGTACCGGCACAGGTATCACTATCGTAAATGGCGGTGATGGAGGATCGGGTAGCAACGGTACAGCCAACGGTACGTCTACGTGGGGCGGTAGTGGAGGTGGAGGTGCGGGATCTACCGGCGCTGGTGGAGTGGGTAGCGGTGCCTGCCCTAGTATAGCAGGTACGGGTGGTACGGGCACATATCCGGGTGGAGCAGGTGGTGCGACCTCTGGTTGCAATACTGCTTCAGCCAATTTCGCAGGCAATACCCAGTCGGCTCCGGGTGTAGCAGGCGGCGGCAGCGGCGTGGTCAACTGGACCAGCACGACACTCACAGGTGGCAATGGCGGCAATGGCCAGGCAGCCATCACATACTAACAAAATAAATTCCCCTGAATACTGCGGGCTGCACATTTGTGCGGCCCTTTTTTATTTGAAAGGGACCGCTGCATTCAGACATGCATTGAATATCCGATTTCTATATGAAGCAGGATGCTTGTTCATGCGGATGAATACAGATCTGTTATTGAGATAAATGGATATTCAAAGTACAATTTTTATCACTAAAAACCAATGTAACTGTTTCATACAAAGGAAGTACAAATATCAGCTTGTTTAATATTTATTGACAAAAGTGTAACCTTATTTTATCTTGATATCATACAGCAACGATAAAATAATAGCGATGAAAAAGATACTGATAATAGCACTGACACTGATAGCCTTCACAGCAGCACACGCACAGTCACCAGCTATTAAAGAAGTATCAAAAGCGGCTATCTCAGTGCAGGTTTCAGACCATACTACACAAACTCCCGTAGCTGCACCATGTGAGGAACAAGAAGCTCCTGCAGCGCCTACAGCGGGCAACGCTCCAGACGTCTCTGCAAACTATGTAGGAACAAACGACCTCAATCTCCTCCTCCTCCGTCAGGGAATCAAACGCGCATAAAAGCGCTCAACATACAACCCCCTTCGAAAGGCCACAGATACCAACTGTGGCTTTTTTGTTTTTCGTTAGTTAGCCCGTAGTATCTATGACGGCGGCCGGTGGAGATTTGGATTCGACGGTGTCGGGGATATCGTACTCCACCTGATAGGAAATGGAACTCGTAGATGAGAATATCAGGAAACTGTGATCAGACAGAAATATGATACGGCCATCCTGCAGTCCGGGAGACTGCTTGAAAACATATGAGGTCACCTCTTTTATTTCTTTGACTATACGCTTCTGTGTTTCCGCCGTGCTATCATTATAACCTGAGTTGATTAACGTGACGGAGATGGAGTTTCCATTGGTCATTTCCACACTAGTCTTCGCATTGTATTTTCTGTTTAGAGTGTCCTGGAGCACCAAGAGTGTTTTTAATCCGCCCCACGTAGAATTTGAATTGCAGCTCGGAAAGGCAATAATAATTATACAAACGGCGATTGCAGGGCACAGCGATTTTAGGGTCGTATTCATAAGCATGGGTTATAGGCTAAAGGTAATTTTTTTTGCCTGTACTCTTTACTTTTTCTTCTTCACGATCTTCGCATCAAATACACCACTCATATACAGCGCTCCGTCATATTTGACGGCAGTAGCAGTGGCGCTTATCTGGGCGCCACTATCGTAGTAGACCACTTTTTTCTCATGAGTATCCGGATCGACCTCATAGATAGTAGTAGGAGAGAGGTGCGTAGAGTCTTTCATGTGTTTGAGGAAATCAAGGAACCGCAGATGGCAAGCCACCAATAAATTATCTCCGTCAAACCGCAGGTTGTCTGCGCCATGCAGTTTTTTGCCGACCACCTGCTTATTGACCATCAGGTTATCCTTCATATCAAAAGACCAGACCTTGTCCTGGCGCGTACTTGCCAGGTACACTTTGCCACCACGATTGGTGATGCCATTGCTATAGCAGAACTTCCCTGCAGCCACTGAGCAGCCATTGTATTTCCAGTAGGCGATCTTCGCCCGCTTCAGTATGAATAGCGCCTCCCAGAAATTGCCGAGCTTGCCCATATCATTAGAGATCAGGATACTGCCATCGCCAAATCCTGTTATGGCATTGGGAGAGACGATCAGCGGATCCGTGATCTTATTGAGGAAAACCAGACTGTCTTTATACACCCTATACCTGAGTATGGCTTCTTCATGGTATTTGGATGCATTGCTGATGACGAGCAGTACCAGTGTGTCTTTGACCCAGACGAGATCCATCCCATGAGGATAGAAATGCAGGTCAGCAGGCTCATGGCGTTTCATCACCTTCACCTCGCCGGTAGCGGGGTAGTACAGATTGATCTCACCATAGTATGGCTGGCCATCGCGGCGCTGATTGCAGGAGATGATGATGCGTGGCTTCTCAGAGATCGTATCGACCACCATATCCTCCGGCCCGGGTCCGACGGCTATGATCTCATCTTTCGTTTGATATGCCTTCGGCAAAGCCGCACAAGATGCCATCAGCAATGCAATAGCAAGGCAGGGAAATAGTACTCGTATATTCATACCTGCAAAATGCTAAAAAAGGATGGGTAAAAAAATACGTGGTGACCACATTGGCTTTGATTGATATTCATTATCCGATCCGTTTTATCCCGTGTCATCCGTGTGCTTTGTATTAAAGTAAGGTTATAGAAAATCCCCTCCGATATTCAAAAAAGCCCTTATTTTAACCCGGTCAACCCAAATACTGACCACCAAACTATGTCCATTTTCAGATCTAAGATCAACCGAAACTCTGAGAGCTATCAGCGCAATCTCGGCCTGATGCAGGAGAAAATACAGGAGCTCGAATCCAAACAGAAAGAGGCCCTATTCCAGGGAGAGGCCAAATACCTTGAGCGCACGAAGAAGGCAGGTCGCCTGCTCGCGCGCGAGCGCATCGAGATGCTGCTGGATCAGGACTCGCCATTCATGGAGCTGATGCCTTTTGCCGGATGGGGTATGGATGGTTTCGGGACTGGTGGTACGATCGTGGCGGGTATAGGATTCGTCAGTGGCCGCCTCTGCATGATCAACTCAAACATCGGTACCATCAAAGGTGGTGCGATAGACTATGCTACCCTGCAGAAGGGTCTCCGCATCGGACAGATCGCCATGGAGAACAGGCTCCCAAGTATCAATATGGTAGAGTCAGCAGGAGCCAACCTGCCTGATCAGGCCAAGATATTCAACTACGGTGGTACCAATTTCCGTGAGATCACCCGCAGGTCGCAGGCTGGTATCCCTACAGTATCTATAGTGTTTGGCAGTAGCACGGCCGGCGGCGCATATATTCCGGGCATGTCAGACTATACCATCATGGTGAAAGACGAAGCCAAAGTATTTCTCGCTGGTCCGCCCCTCGTCAAGATGGCGACCAATGAGATCACTGATGAGGAGTCTCTCGGTGGAGCGAAAATGCACAGCACGATATCCGGTGTGTCAGACTATATGGCGGAAGATGAGCTGGACGGCATCCGCCTCGCCCGCGAGGTCATAGCCAATCTCAAAGACGAAGAAGTACCCCAGCACAGTCATGTGAAAGAACCTCTTTATGACAAAGAAGAAATACTCGCAGTAGTATCTGCTGATGTACGTATCCCTTTTGATCAGCGTGAACTCATCGCGCGCATCGTAGACGGATCGGAGTTCGTGGAGTTCAAGCCACTTTATGGCGCGACGCTCATCACGGGCTACGCACATATCAATGGCCACCGTATCGGCATCATCGCCAATAATGGAGTGCTGTTCTCAGAGGCTGCCAATAAAGGAGCACAGTTTATCCAACTCTGCAACCAGAATAACACGCCGCTTCTTTTCCTGCAAAACATTACCGGCTTTATGGTCGGCAAAAAATACGAAGAAGAAGGCATCATCAAGCACGGTGCGAAACTGATCAATGCAGTGAGCAACAGTACTGTCCCTGCTATCACGATCATCACAGGTGCCAGTTACGGTGCGGGCAACTATGCCATGTGCGGCCGTGCTTATAATCCACGGTTCCTGTTCAGCTATCCGCAGTCGCGTATCGCAGTCATGGGACCTGATCAACTCGCTGGTGTCATGCAGACCATAGGCCGTCAGGCCGCAGAGAAGTCAGGCGTAGCATACGATGAGGAACAGGGCAAGGCAATGGCCGGATACATGGTGAAGGAAGCCGAGAAGCAAAGCAACGCCTGGTATGCCTCCGGTCAGCTCTGGGACGATGGTGTCATCGATCCCCGCGAGACACGCAACTACCTCAAGCTATGTATGCAGGTGATACATCGCACAGAAATTAAAGGCGCAGCTGGATTCGGCGTATTTCGCATGTAAATGTCTGAACTATGATTTCCATGATTACTGTGATGAATTATGATTTAATACATGATTGACGAAAAGTATAAATATTCGGAGCTGACCGGGCGTATCATTAAATGCGCGATGGCAGTTCATTCGGAATTGGGAAATGGTTTTCAGGAAGTAGTGTATCAGCGTGCTTTGGCTATAGAACTGGATATCGCTGGTATTAGTTTTTTGAGGGAATTTGAAATGCCAGTTTTTTACAGGCAGCAACAAATTGCGACCAGACGGGTAGATTTTTTAGTGGAAGAAGTTATTTCTGTAGAGATAAAGGTACTCTCGAATCTTGATAATAGTCATTTAGCTCAGGCCATAAATTACTTAGAAGCGTATAATTTGGAAATAGGCCTTTTGATCAATTTTGGAGAAATAAGCTTGAACTTTAAAAGGTTTAGCAACAAGAAATACAAGCCAGCTCTAAAATAATCACTGTATTAATCAAAAAAATCAAGCAAATCACAGTTTAGAATAATGAATACAATGATCAGGAAAATATTAATTGCCAATAGGGGAGAGATAGCTATTCGTGTCATGCGCACTGCGCGTGAAATGGGTATCAGCACAGTAGCCGTTTATTCGGAAGCGGATAAAGATGCACTCTTTGTGCGCACGGCCGATGAGGCGGTGTGCATAGGCGGTATGCATGCGTCGGAGAGCTACCTCGTACAGGATAAGATCATCACAGTGGCTAAGAATGTCGGCGCTGATGCTATCCATCCCGGTTATGGTTTCCTATCAGAGAATGCCAGCTTCTCAAAGAGATGCGCTGATGAAGGTATTATCTTCATCGGGCCATCTGCCGGTGCCATCACGGCTATGGGATCCAAGATAGGAGCAAAGGAGCTGATGAAAAAGGCAAACGTACCTGTCGTACCTGGTTACAATGGCGCAGATCAGTCTATCGCTACACTCAAAAAGGAAGCAGAGAAAATAGGTTATCCTATTTTGATCAAGGCCTCCGCAGGCGGTGGTGGCAAAGGTATGCGTATCGTCAATAAAGCTGATGAACTCGAATCGTCTATAGAAGGCGCTTCCCGCGAAGCGGAAAAAAGCTTCGGTGATGGCAGCCTGCTCATGGAGAAATATTTCCCATCGGCCAAGCATATCGAGTTTCAGATATTCGGCGATAACCATGGCAATTATACGCATTTCTATGAGCGTGAGTGTTCCCTGCAAAGGAGGTATCAAAAGGTCATCGAAGAAAGCCCATCTCCATCACTCAATGATGCGCTGAGAAAACAAATGGGTGATGCCGCAGTAGCAGCAGCAAAGTCTATCAACTACAATAATGCAGGGACTGTAGAATTCATTCTCGACAAGAGTGGCGCTTTTTACTTCCTCGAAGTAAATACCCGTCTGCAAGTCGAGCATCCCGTCACAGAGGAAACTACCGGCCTTGACCTCGTACGCCTTCAGATAGAAGTAGCCCAGGGAATGCCGCTGACAGCAAGCGCTGAAACTGTGACACAGCGGGGACACTCTATAGAGTGCCGCGTATGTGCCGAGGACCCCGAGAATAATTTCTTCCCGGCTACAGGTGACATCCTCTTCTGGCATGAGCCGCAGCTGCATGGGATCCGCTATGATAGTGGCGTGGTAAGCGGTTCAAAGGTAGATGTGTTTTATGATTCACTGATATCCAAGGTGATCTCAAAAGGTGGGAACCGCACAGAAGCGATACAGCGTATGGTCTACGCCCTGGACCATATGGCTATACTCGGCATCACGACCAATAAGGATTTTCTCAAAGAACTGCTGCAGAATAGATCTTTCGTAGATGGCAGCTTTGATACCAAGCTGATCGAACGTGAATACACGAACTATAAAAAAACTGTTTCTGATAAAGCGTTACATCATTCAGCTATTGCCGCATTGCTCTATGAGTGGGATGGCAGAAAGCGCCATGAACCATTTGCTCATTCGCTGAATGGCTGGAGGAATATTTCCTATCAGCCGCTGACCTATCAGGTCGAATACGGTGGCGTGAAACTGGAACTTGGTTATTACTATAACACACCGGACAGATTTGAAGTGATCATCGGCGAGGAGAAATTGGCTGTGCAGCTCATCAGTATAGAAAAGCATAAACTCACTTGTGTCATAGATGGTCACCGTCAGTCATTCTATATCGCCCGCCATGGCAGCGACGTATTTGTACAAAACGCTAGTCATGGCACGTTTAGGCTGAAGGAGGTGCCGCGCTTTACAGAACCCGGCTTATCTCAGTCAAAGAGCGGCTATGTAGCTCCTATGCCCGGGGAGATCATCAAGGTATTGGTCAAAGCTGGCGACAAGGTCCAATCCGGCAAAGGCCTTCTCGTGATGAGTTCCATGAAAATGGAAACAACGATAGAAGCACATAGCGATGGTGAAGTGGAAGAAGTGTTTGTCACCGATAAGCTTTTTGTCGAGGCGGATACGGTGCTGCTGAAGATGAAGGACTGATCATTGTAGTTTTGTGAAATGACCATCAGACCATTTGTATATTTCAGGCTTGCAATAATATTCGTAGTACTGAGACATAGCGCTGTCTGTGAAAAGCTCTGTATTAGTCATTAACATCAGACTATTGGGATAATACCGATATCCATATCTGCCATCGGAGAGGCAAGTGTCTCCATGCATATTTCCATCCAGGCACAGGTCCTCGATAATGCGCCCGCTTATCCTGTCTACTATAAATATGAACTGGCATTCTGCTCCGCAGCTTTTCTCTATGATAGTATAATGCCCGGCAAAATTGATGTTATTCTCCTGGCAACCGTCTGTGATAAACTTTACATATTCTTTATCATTCGCAAATTCGCTACTGTCAAATCGGGGCGCGGCTAATTTGCCCTTATATATTTTGACTGTGAAGTCCTCAAATTTGAAAGGAGTATGGAATGCTATTATTTTGAATGTGCTCCCACTGTCGGTAGATTGTTTGGCAGATGTGGATACTACTGTATTTAATCTCTGGTCGGATCGCTGTTTGCATGAATTCATAAAAATCAGCATCCATAGTATCAGGCAGGCCCATTTAAAATTGCGATTCATAGTAAAATAATATAAGGGAAGATAATGTTTATCTTTTAACGTATTTGCACCTTAATAATTCTCCTTTTGCCGATTATTTATTCGAGTTTTGTCAGGAAACATTAGTATTGTTTATGCGAAAATTATCCTGTTTATTCCTGCTTCCGTTGCTATTATTGTTTGGCTGTGCCAAAGACCAGAATACCAAAGACGATGAGATACTCCGGAAATACATCAGTGACAATCACCTGAACGCCGTCGCCGAACCTAATGGCCTTTACTATGTCGAGACGCAGGCAGGTACCGGAGGGAGCCCCACGGTCAGTTCGACCGTCTTCGTCAATTATAAAGGCTATTACACAAATGGAGTTGTATTTGACCAGACCTCAGGCACTCCTGCACAACTGATCCTGGCAAACATGATAGGTGGATGGCAGGAGGGAATACCCCTGATGAAAAAAGGTGGCAAGGCAACATTGCTGGTTCCCTCGCTCCTGGGATATGGCGCAGCGGGCTATAACGGTATTCCCGGTGGTACAGTATTGATCTTTGATATAGAGCTGGTCAACTTTCAGTAAAGCAGATACACTTAGCCTTATTTCCCTATCATCATTTTCAGGGCTGTGATGATCATGATCCCGGCAAAGACCTTCTTGACAGTAGCCTCCGGTAGCGCCAGAGATAGCTTAGACCCGATATAGCCGCCGATGAAGAATGTAAGCGCTATAACGATCGCGTATTTTATATTTATATATCCGGCCTTATAGTAATTGTATGCTGCGAAAACTCCGATAGGAGGCAGCATTAGAGCTATGCTCGTGCCCTGGGCCATGCGCTGGTCTACTCCGAGTAGATATACCATCGCTGGTATGATGATGATGCCTCCGCCGAGTCCTACCATACCACTCAGTGTACCAGCAGCCAACCCGATCATCGCCAGGGTGATAAATGTACTTGTATCCATTTTTAATTATTTGGCGCAAAGCTAATTTGAATTGACGAGAGTGAGGAGGAAATCAGGTGGTCAGGAATACATTGGACAGTCAATCAATAGATTGGTGCAGCTATTTGTGCTATAACCCTCCCCCTCATAAACTGATTTCTGCAATCTAGGATTTACTCGTACATTAGAGGTACGCAATTACGATAAACTACGTTTATGATAAAAAGATTACTCTTCCTCCTCGCCATTATATGTTGTTTTTCGATGAGGCAAGCTCAGGCATTTTCGCCATGCGGCGCAGCCTTTAAGCAGGTCATCGTCAATATAACCCCGGACAATTTTCCACAGGAAACCAGTTGGAGCCTCCATGATGATATCACCGGAATGCTGATAGACTCCGGTACTGTGAATAATGACACGATCTGTGTCGATACTTCCCGCTGCCTGCGCTTCACCATGTTTGATACGTACGGCGATGGTATCTGCTGCAGCTATGGCATAGGATCATATACCGTCAAACTCAATGGCGTGATGGTAGCACATGGAGCCAGTTTCGCACACGCCGAAACCACTTATTTCAACTGTCGGCCAGGGCATGACTGCAATGATGCGCTTGTAGCTGTCAAAAATGACACGATCATAGCTCCTATCCCGGATACCTGGTACGTTTTTACACCGGACTCTACAGGCCTGTATAATATTTTCACCTGTGGCATGGGCAATACCTGCGATACCAAGATATATGTTTACGATCACTGCACGGGCCTCGTACCTACTAATGACAATCAAGGTACAATGCTTTATAATGATGACAATTGCCCCAACAATTTGTCTCTGGTCTCCGGCGCACTGCAGGCGCATACGACATATTATATCCGGATAGGCCAGTATGATACCAGCTGTGCGCATCATACGATCCATTGGCGGATCACTTTCCAGGGACCTATCGCGGGCTGTATGGATACTGCGTCATGCAACTATAATCCTCTCGCTACGATCAGTGATAATAGCTGTGTCTATCCTCCTAATGCGCTTTGCCCGGCTCCTGACCTGGCTATAGATGTTCCTATGCTACACAGCTCACTGTATCTCGATTCTCTCAATGTCAACAATGGCGACTGCTATGTGAACGAAGGATGCCTGGCCGGGTATGGCGAGCGCAGACTGTTGCGCTTCACTACGCATATCCGCAATATCGGCAACCAGGATTACTTTATCGGCGCTCCGGATACGGTAGGCAATCAGTTTGTCTACGACCCATGCCACCAGCACTGGCACTATGTAGGCTATGCAGAGTATCTGCTGTATGACCGCAATAATCAACAGGTGCAAGTGGGCTTCAAAAATGGCTTCTGTGTACTGGACCTCGAATGCAGTGGTGGTGGTACGGCCAAATTCGGATGCGGCAATATGGGTATTACAGCGGGCTGCGGGGATATCTATAACTCCGGCCTTGCCTGCCAGTGGCTGGATATCACCCAGATCGATACCGGGGACTATACGCTGGTAGTGAGGGTGAACTGGAACCGTAAACCGGATAAGCTCGGCCATTACGAAAGCCGCTATGACAATAACTGGTCGCAGATATGCCTCCGCCTGTATTACGATGCCCAAGGTCGCAAAATGTACGACACCTTACCCACCTGTCCTTCTTATGTGGACTGCGCAGGAGATACTTTCGGATCGGCTGCGCTCGATTGTGCGCATACCTGCGGAGGCAGTGCGGTGCGCGGTGATCTCAATGTCAACCTGGGCCGCGATGCGGCAGACAGGGATATGTACCTGAACGGTATGACAGATGAGACACTGGCGGTGACCACATGCAATGATCTCAACGGAGACGGACGTGTCAGCGTGATAGATGCTGCCCGTCTCAACGGATGCCTGCGCAAAATGGATAGTACCCTCACCACACTCAATAATCCACAGAGCTCGCAGCACTTATGCGAGTTCCCGTATAATGTATATAACCCGCTTGATTCGGTCACCTTCAGCGTGGCAGATGTAGACTGGCAGCGGCATTATATAGACCTGAGTGTATACAACCCAATGTGCAAGGTAATGGGTTATGAGCTCAAACTCAGCGGGATGACGGTAGACTCCGTCAAAAACCTCGCAGTAGGAAACTATACCCCTATCGTACACTATTCTTCGACCGGGCACATTACAGAGCTATCCAATGAAAATGAAGCGTTATTCAAGCAACTCGCGCCGCTCAACTTCCTGCGCGTTTACTTTAGCCATCTCGTCGATAGCACGATCTGTATAGCCAATGTGATAGATGTGGCAAACGAGAACTACCAGCAGGTGCTCGGCCAGAAGGGCGTCGCCTGCGTAGTAGAGCATAGGGTCGACTCGACAGGTGTAGCGGTGGCCGACGTCATGGATGCGGCTGATCTTAGATTGATACCTAATCCTTCATCAGGTTCGTTTGAACTATTCACTGCGGGCAAGTCGCTCTATGGCGCGTCTATACATATCTATGATGCCGTCGGCAAAATAGTTTATGAGAATAAGCATAACGACGGAATGTCCAATGAAGTCAAATTTGATCTGACCGATGAGGCCAGTGGTGTTTATCTGCTTCAGATCAATCTCAATGGCGCATCTGCGACTAAACGATTTGTGATAAGGCGATAGAAGAGTTTAAATAAATTCAGAGGATCGGGAATACAGTTTATCGGTAAACGGTGTTCCCGATCTCAGTTTACAGACTATCTGTTTATTTGTTTATGGTCAGAGAGTGGCTCACGGAGTCAACTGTCAGTCCGGCGGAGTCTTTCACAGGCGGGCCTATCCGCGTCCCCTTTGGCGGTACGCTGTATATGTATACAAACACAATAAGGATAATAAGCGTGACCGAGATGATGATGGTCATTGTTCTTTGCTTCATAATATGACTATAAAGAAAGCAAAGATTGAATCATTTTTTTTGCGAAAGTTTCTGCTTGATTTCATCAATCGCTTTTCTCAGGGGAATACTTTTGCCATGTGGCCGATCGAGGTATTCACCCAGTTCTTTTGCAGTAGCCTTACGGCCTATTCCAAAAGAAATATCTCTAACTGTGAGGGTTTTTAAAGTTCTCTTTTTCATAACTTCAGATCCATGATCAGCGTCATATGGTCAGAAAGATCGCGATGGTCTATATCCCAGAGTGTCATATAGCGCGTGATCCTGCGCGTCACTGATCTATGGGGCAGTCCGTTTCCTTTGTACAGGATATAATCGATGATGTCCTGCTCATAGTGCGCCAGCGTCCGGCAGTAGTTCTCGCTCATGTCGCAGATGATATCGTCAGAAGTGAACTGTATATCTCCGGAGATCGGTCCGTCCTCAGCATGGAGGATACTGAGCATAGTGGGATACAGCACGGTATCCGAGCGGAATGTATTATAATCGCCTCCGAGTATCTGTGGCACACCCGGGCGTGCATGACGCTCCAGCATGGCTTCTATTTGGGCGTACTGGTCTCTTTTGATCTGGGGCGTGCCGCCAGCCTGCAGGTGAGTACCCATGAACTGTATGGTATGTCCTTTGACCGTCAGCTCCACTAACATAGCACCTTTTCGCGCCCAGCAGTCATCGCCCGAGCATGATTTGAATTTGATCTCTTCCAGGCGTTTCATGGGATATTTGCTCAGTATCATCACCCCGCTGCTAAACATCGTTCCGCCTCCTTTTTTATTGGCCGGGCCATAGATGTATGGGTAGGCTGTGCGCAGTTTCCTTTTAAGTATCTGGTCCGCCCTGTAGTCAAAAGTTTCCTCCAGTACGATCATATCTACATTCTCAGCTATCAGAAACTGCGGTATGAGGCGGGCACGCTTTATCGGTTTATGATGTATATATGTGAGTATGCGCGGCAGCATTTTGACATTATAGGTCATAATGCGAATGGCAGAGGTGTCGCGGAGATCAGGGCTGTCCTGGCTATAGGCGTTGTCGCAAAAGACAAAGAGTAGCACAAGAGAGGCAAAAAAAACTTTCATAACAGGGATTGGAAATTTATCGGGCGCAAACATCATGTATTTTATCAAATGCCAGCCGCCGATTCAGTGAATGAACTATTCCTTATAACCTACAACTTCAGCTCTCCTGCTTCTCAAATTATCGCTAATTTCATTTCCATCATACACTCGCCGATGGCTCATTCTTTTATATTATCATTTCGCATTTGTTTGCTGACAGCTATATTTATGTTATTCTCCGTCTGCGTATCAGCCCAACGGCTGTATCAGATCAGTGGAGTAGAGCTGGACAAGGGCGGTGCGACCCTTGCGAATGCCTGGTCAGGAGGATTTAATAACCCTATCGTATCACCTATCGATCTCGATCAGGATAGCCTGATAGACCTCTTTATTTATGACAAGGCAGCATTTAAGGCATCGGCTTTTATCAATAATGGTACGGTGGGGCACCCTTCATACCGGTATGCACCAGAGTATGATATTATGTTTCCAAAAGACCTGGGCGATTGGGCCCTGGTACGCGATTATAATAAGGATGGCGTACCGGACATCTTTGCCCTGCACGGCAATGTCAATATAGCCGTCTATCAGGGCAGCAGGATAGCAGGAGGTGGGATCGCTTTCAGCAAGGTCACAGATCAGCTCCAGTTTACTTTTGGTGCGGCAGGTGCGAGCGGAATATTTGTTTTTGCGAATAATATGCCTGTGCTGATCGATGTGGATTTCGATGGGGATATGGATATCCTGACACCTGATATCACAGGTACGCGGGTTTCTTATTATCAAAACCGGTCGGTAGAGTTGGGCTATGGTACTGATTCGTTGAAGTTCATCCTCGCCGATGCCTGTTGGGGCAATGTCTATATGAACAGCGGCTGCGGGGTATCGTATTTCTCCTGCAAAACAAATGAGGGAGATCCTCCCGGCACTCCGTCAGCACAGCGCGATGGCGGTGGATCGATGTTTGGATTTGACTATGAGGCAGACCATGACATAGATATTCTGCTGGCAGATATTTCCTGCAATTCCATCAAATTTATGCGTAATGATGGAGACTCATCTTTGCCTAATATTGGTTACACGGATACGCTCTTTCCTGCCTATGACCGTTCGGTCAAAATGACAACTTTTCCTGCTGCCTTTGGAGCCGATGTAGATAATGATGGCTATCAGGATCTATTGATCGCACCCTATACGGCCAATGATCTCTATGTCATGAAATCGGAGGATATACAGTGCCTGCAATACTATCAGAATGACGGCCCTGCTGCGCCGCTCAACCGGTTCCACTATTACGGGGATACGCTACTCACGCCAACTTCTGCAGATGTGGGTACTGAATCCCATGTTGTTTTCTTTGACTACAATGGCGATGGCCTTATGGATATAGTGGCAGGGAATTTTGGCCGTTTCCGGGCTAGTCCTTCGTTATCATTATATGAAAATACGGGTACCGCCACAGCGCCCCGTTTCAATGAAGTGTCAAACAACTGGAGTAATATTGGCACCTTCAACCTGACCAGTGTTTCTCCGGCATTTGGTGATATGGATGGCGATGGTCATGCTGATATGATCATAGGCGACCAGATGGGCCATATACATTATTTCCAAAATGCAGGAATAGATACGGCAACCTATCCATCTATGACGCAGACCAATTGGTTCGGTATCAATGCTGGATCGGGTGCTGCACCTTTTATCTACGATCTGAATGGCGACAGCCTGAATGACCTCATCATCGGAACGGTCAATAACAACATCAAATACTATTGGAACTTTGGTACGCGGACATCCCCTCAGTTCTCGCCCGATTCTGTCAACACATTCCTGGGGCATGTCAGGGTGTCCAGTACTCCTGCGGCTACCCTGGAATATACCAGCCCCATGATACATAAAGAAGGGAATCAGGTATTCCTCTATACCGGATCACGGGAAGGTCGTATAGAGAAATACCTGGTGAGCACAGATAGCCTCCGTCAGGGTGCATTTGCACGAGTGAGCAGGAATGTGATCGGTATTAGCCCCGGACGGCATTCTACAGTGACCATCGCTGATATCAATGGCGACAGTATCGATGATTATCTCCTCGGCAATGTACGTGGAGGACTGATGTTATTCTCAGGAGCCTATTGGGGTAATGGTATATCGCTGCCTACCTCTCTGTCCGACATATCTCACCCTGATAGCAAGGTGCTCGTGTATCCCGTCCCTGCGCGGGATATAGTATTGTGCAGGATGGTTTCAGGAGATGACAGGCTCATCGTTGCACAGGTTTTTGATCTGCTAGGCACATTGGTCCCGGTCATGGCCACAAACGACGGCGAGGGCCTCAGGCTATCCGTAGCCATACTACCGGCTGGGATCTATACCTTACGACTCACTAGCGAAAGAGGAACAACCTATCAGCAAAAGATCAGCATTATGAAGTAATGCCAGTTTGTAGTCATGTATTCAAATCATAAATCAACAATCATACATCATAAATCCAGCAGCCTTCTGTGATAGTTGATCTGGCCCAGGTGATAAGTGAAATGGCCGAACAAGTGTATGATGAAGTGCGCAGTTGATTCCTCTTTGTCGTGTTTCCTGAGCGGGAAGGTTCTCTCCAGCGCATCATTATCAAGTTTGTTGTATACAAACTCCATCATGGCGATGGTTTTGTCTATCTCTTCTATTATTACAGCACGCGCTATACTCTTATTGCTAAACTCGGAGTCCCGGTCGCGAATGAATCCCGTATGCCCCAGCGTCGCACCAAAGAAGTGATTAAGATTGCCGATGAGGTGGAGTGTGAGGTTGCCGGCTGAGTTGCTGATGTTGCCGTCGGTCTTCCAGATATTGGCTTCGTCCTTGTAGGCGAGGAGTTCTGTTTTCAGGTTATTTAGGTTGAGTGTAAAGAACCCGGAGAACTGTGCGCTGTAATTGACCATAATGCATTAATTTACCTCTGCAAGGTAGCAAAATGGCGATCGGTTAATCAGGAAATCTGTGAATCCGGAAGGCAAGGCAAAACGGATAATTCCTGATTTCCTGTATTCCCGATTTCCTGATCGACCATAATCAAAAGGTATATTTCACTCCGGCGTTCATCCCAAAGTCAAAGACACGGGTATTCTGCATTTTGATCTTGTCAAGGCTCATCATAAGGCAGGGTTCAGCAGCTATGCTAAAGTGCTTTGGCAATAAAAACTCAGCTCCGGCCGTATATGCCAGCGAGCCGTAATACCTGCGCCCATTGCCTATGGAATAATAGTCGGAAACAACATTGGCACGGGGTGGCATGGAAGCAGGGGTATATGCTTTAGTCGGGTCCGGAGTGGTAAAATCATTGAGAGCTGGGAAATCCACGCTCTGATTGGCAAGTACACCGGTGTTGACTTGCTTAGGTGTCGTCTTGTAGTCAAATGTCTCTTTTAGTTTAACATGGTTGACATAAGAGATGCCAATTCCTATTTTGATCAGTTTGGAAGAGTATGGGTATACCTTTATGCCAATAGGAATGGCTATTTCTCTTATATGTGAGCTATAGTTATCAGCGGATAAATAATTATTGTCCGGATATTTAGGGTTATTGATCCTGAAATTCACCTCGGAATAAAGTATGCTGTTTGTTATAGCAAAGTATTTACCAATCTGTAATTCCTGAGATAAACCAAATGCCCATGCCGGCTTGTTGCCAAATGTTTTTGCCGCAAAGGCTTCATATATTCCGCTTGCTATACCTAATTGATAGTGGATACTGCTCTTGTGCCGGTGCTTCAGAGGGATGATGGGTGCAGGGTCCTGGAGGTCATCATAGAGACACGTTGATGAAATTGTATTAAAGGTTGTGCCCGGTTGTTCTATTTCCGGTATGCTTAGAACAGGTCGCTGCTCTATTGTGGGCCGTTCTATACTCGCGGTCTGCTGGTATAAGGAGGAATAGCTCCGGCTTGAATGATTGGATACAACGGGCTGAGTCGTTTTTGTATTCCTTTCTATTCCTGAGTTTTGTTGCGTTTGATCTACTGAGTAACCCGATGCCGATATAGCCTGTTGTTCTTTAGAGGCTACTACTTTATTTTCCTGTTGTTTGTCTTCACTGCGAGAGGATTTTGAATGAACGAGTGTATTCTTGTCGCCTATATTTTCCTGTATACCCACATATACAGCTGCGCCGAGAAGCAGCGACGCAGTGACGCCGAGCGCACTCCACCAGAAGATACCGCGGCGCTTCTTTTTGCCGTCGAGCATTTTCTCCATCTGTCCCCATGCCGCCGGATCGTATGGGTATTCCGCTGCCTGGAGTTTTTCCCTTAGTGCCTTATCGTTGGGATTCCCTTCCATATACTTCTGTTTTTGTACTTCGATTTATTTCTATCATCTTTCTCAATTTCATTTTTGCTTTGGCCAGGTTGGATTTTGATGTGCCTTCGTTGATGCCGAGCATCGCGGCTATCTCCGGGTGGCTGTATCCCTCTACCACATGCAGATTGAACACGGCCCTGTATGCCGGACTCAGCGCGTTGACCATAGCCATGATCTCATCAGTGCTCATGTCGGATACGATGTCTGTGGTTTCCTCTATATAGATACTATGGTCTATATCACCGTGACGGTGGCGTATCTCGGAGCGCAGATGGTCTATGGCGGTATTGACCATGATGCGGTGTATCCATGCTTCTATGCCTGTGTTGTCTTTTTGCTTATAGTCCTTGATCGAGGTGAATACTTTCATGAAGGCCGTATTGAGCACCTCCATTGCCTGCTGGCGGTCTGCCGAATATCGCATGCATACGCCCATCATACGCCCGTAGAGGCGTTCGTACAGGAGCTTTTGCGCAGTGCGCTCCCCCTTTTTGCACCCCTCTATGATCTCATCGAGCATTTTATAATAAGTCAGCTGCATGTCAGGTCTAAGTTACTAAAAGCACAGGACTAGGTTCTGTTTTATTGTAGTGGCAGGTCGCGACCTGTCACTACAACCAAAACTATTTATTTTGATACCGGTATATAACCCAATGAGGTGATATGCTGCGGATCGCTGTAATCATATTCATAGAGTCCGTTCTCACCTATCATGATGAGGTTCTTATTAAATGGTATCACATCCTGCGACTGTATATTGGAGAAAGTACCCAGTGCATGGCTCGAAACAGTGGACGGATCACTCGCATCAAATACTTTCAATCCCTGGCCACCATCGCAGATAAAAAGTGTATGACCGTCTATACCTACTCCGCGCGGACTATACATATCGTATGTGGCGACGAGTGTAGGGTTAGTAGTATTTGATATGTTCACCACCTGCAGTTGATTGAGGGTCGAGTTGCACGTTGTGCCGGAGTGAAGGGTCACGTATGCATAGTCGCCCGAGACTGCTACAGGATCGCAGGATAGCGCATGTGAGAATGTGGCATCATGCTGTGGACTGAGCGGGTTATTGAGGTTGAATATCTGCATGCCTATGCTCGTACCGATAAAAAGATGATTGTTGTATGGGAAGATCGTTTCTATGTTCCATCCGAGCTGAGTGCTGCCGGATGCGATAGGAGCCGATGCATTGGTGATATTGAAAACGCGCAATGTGGACTGGTCTACGATGTAAAGTATATTGTTATTGACTGCAAAGCGGGCCATAGAGCCACCGACATTGGGCGAGGAAGGCACAGATGCCGTAGGTGTCGTGTTAGCTGTATATACCCCGCCATTAGTCTGTTTATCTTCTAGCATATAGGGGTATCCTCCCTGACCGCCACAGCCGATATTGGTTTTCTCCGTCACACGGGTGGAATCGTAACCCACAACAATACCCTGCGATGGATCGGCATAAGTGCTATAGAGCGGTGGCAGGGCGTCATTGACAGAGCTGACCAGAGTTGGATTAGAGGGATTTGAAATATTCAGCGACAGCAGCGCTATATAGCAGTCTGCATAGAGGATATTGTCTTTTACCGCCATATCGATATTGCCGGGGATATTGATGAAGGCCACGTTTTGCGGAGCCGATGGGTTGCTGTTGTCTATGACATGGATACCTTGCTTCACTTCATTGACGAAGATGAAATGACCTGAGAGGTATATTTTGCCTACATTCCTGAGTGGAGTGGCAGGCCCTGTTTTAACTTGCTTCACCAGATCATCGATCTTCATGAACCTGGGGCTATATTTCCAGTACGACATCATTTGTTCGCATTTGTCTTTTTTGCAGCCGGAGATAGTCAGCAGTAGGATACAAAGTGGCAAGAGCAGCTTTTTCATATAATGATTTTGGGTTAATAAATGATCTGAGGCAACTGTTTTCAGATATGAAACGTTTGGATATTGTGAACCGTTGCCTGAGCCTTTAAATAATTTTCAAACCCGCGTAGGGACTGGTCGCGACCAGTCCCTACAGAAATGACCTGCCATGAGATATATAGCACTATCTTTTTTTATCGCTTATTCGTTCATCTGTCTGGCGCAAAGCCGCAAAAAGGATGTTGTGTACCTGAAAAACGGCATTATCATCTACGGTACTATCAAAGAGAAGGCAGACAAGATCAAAATACAGATCAGCGGAGGTAGTATGCTGGTGTACCGCGCCGACGAGATCGACAGCATCAAAGAGGAATCCACCAATAAGGTTATTCTCCGCGATTACCAGACCAATTACTACCGTCATGATCGTGGATACAGAAATATCACTGAGGTACAGTTTATCTATGGCCCTGCGCCACTCAAGATACAAACCTGGGAATACTACCTGCAAACCGGCGATGATGTAGGCCTGAGCGTCCATACGATCAATGGCTACCAGATATGGC
>JAOQAO010000236.1 GCA_025963485.1 Bacteroidota bacterium
TGCGCCAAATGTATGGTCGAAATGAAGAAGGAATACATTTCGTAGTGCGAGGGTCAGTGATGATTACTTATCCAGTATTTTCTTATTATGTGCATCAAATTCTTCCTTAGTGATAATGCCCTGATCGAGCAGTTTCTTCCATTTCATCAGTTCATCGGCGCCTGACAGCGGGGTCACGGTGATCGGAGATTGTGTAGACGTATTAGCGGGTGGGGCAGGAGCGGGCTTAGCAGCTGCTGTAGGTGTGCTGGCGGCAGGTGTGGTGGTAGTAGTTGTCGATTGTGGTTTGGCTGGTGCTGGTTCGGTCTTAGCTTTTTCAGCCGCTTCTTCTTTGGCTTTCTTTTCCTGTTTTTTGCGCATCATGGATTCGACAAGAGAGTCATCTTCTTTTTCTTTGGCCGTTTTGGTGGTGGTAGTCGTGGTGGTTTTCGCCACAGGCGCAGAGGCCCCTCCACTATAGACGCAGCTGGCAGCATGCTGGGTTTTCTCCGTTTCCTTGTCTTTGTACATATGTTCGTAGTACTTTTCTGCCAGCAGGTGCGTTTTACTGTATTTGATACCACTCGCGGCTATAGACCTGGCCTGCTCCGCAGTGATCACATATGACATCAGGTAGACAGAGTAGATCTGCGTGCCCGATATGTAGGATACCGGTGCAGCATCAGAAGACGACTCTGCGGTGATTATTTTATCATTCACTAGTTTGATGTCTATCGGGGTCCCCGCGGTTACCAGGCCATTTTGTTCGCCCGGCATATAGACCACAGATTCTACCCTGTACTCATCTCCGAGACGCAGGAAAGAAATATTATACCAGTAGTTGATATTCACTTTGATAGCCAGGACCCTTTTGCCCGATATCGGATCTACTTTATCTACACCGTATTTACAGTTTTGGGCAAATGTAGCAGCGGACATGAGGCAAAGGAATACGAGAATTGTGGACGTTTTCTTCACGATGCGTTGATTTGCGGCAAAAATAAGATTTAATACGCTCTTATATAAAGGATTATTCAGCACATGCTTCCAGCATCTCCTGCACCGTCAGGTGCAGGACCGGATGGACGAAGTCCGGATTGATCTCTGCCAGCGGGCGCAACGCAAAGCTCCTCTCAGCCAGATAGGGATGTGGCACCTGTAGATCAGTGTGGTCTACCACTTGATCGCCATAAAACAATATGTCTATGTCAATGATCCTTGGTCCCCATTTCTCCGTTTCAGTCCTGCCGACTTCCTTTTCTATAGCCTTGAGCATTTGCAGCAGGTCCATCGGGGAGAGGTCGGTTTCTATCTGCAGCGCCTGATTGAGAAAGTTGGCCTGATCGGTCTTGCCCCATGGTGCGGTTTCGTATTCTGCAGATTGAAATAGTACAGGCCCAGCCTTTTGGTCTATGAGCCTGCGTGCTGCAGTCAGGTGTGCATGCCTGTCGCCCACATTGGAGCCGAGAAGAAGAAAGATATTCTGGATCATAAAATTAGTTTACGCCCTTTCTATGTGGTTCAAAACAAGTCAGGTATTCTTGGTAAACTGGGGCAAATATGTGGATTACTCAGCCAAATCTGTGCCCCAAAAAATATTAATATTGCTACAACGTCTATTACAGCAATTTCCAAACCAAAATATTCCAGCGATGCTTAAGTTCCTTAAATATGTATTTGCCACTATCGTAGGCATGTTCTTGTTTTTTCTCATCGGCATTTTTATTTTGATCGGCGTTGCCAAGGGCCTGTCGAAAGCTGCATCTAAAGGCGAGATGGCAAATGTAGAGTCCAACTCCGTGCTCAAGCTAAATGTCAACTACAAAATACCTGAGAAATCTGAAAAGAGTATAGGTGAACAGTTGGGTTTTGGTGGAGGTTCAGATAAAGAGAGCGTCGGATTGTACGACATATGCGAATTGCTCAAAAAAGCCGCTAAGGATGATAAGATAAAGGGTATATACATCCCTATGGGCCTCAATCCCAATGGCCTGGCGACTATAGAGGTGCTGAGAAATCAACTCAAGGAATTCAAAAAGAGCGGCAAATTTGTCTATGCCTATGGTGAATACGCTAATCAGAAGTCATATTACCTCTGTGCAGTGGCAGATAAAATATACCTCAACCCCAATGGTGGTATGGAAGTGATGGGCTTTGGCAGGGAAATAATGTATTACAAAGGCGCTTTAGAAAAGCTCGGTGTAGAGGTGCAGGACTTCCATTGCGGAGCTTTCAAAAGTGCGATCGAGCCATACCTTCGTGACAAGATGAGCGAACCAAACCGTCAGCAGCTCACCAGCATTTATGGGGACGTTTATTCACAATTCCTCACCAATATCGGCGCAGATCGCAAAATCGACACTGCGCAGCTCAGTGATATCATCAATAACCTGAAGGCGACCCTGCCAAAAGAAGCAAAGGAACTGAAAATGATAGATGAGACAGCCTATTATGACGAGGTGGAGACAGCCATGCGCGAGAAGGTAGGAACCAAGAAAAAAGACGATCTCAAACTCGTGGATATCGGCAAGTATGCAGGAGTCAATGAACCTGCTGTGCATGTCACTGGTAATATAGCCGTCCTCTGTGCTGACGGAGAGATAGTAGATGGTGAGGGCAAAGATGGACAAATAGGCAGCAAGCGCTTCGCAAAAGCTGTCAGCGAGCTGCGTAAAGATGATAAGGTCAAAGCCATCGTACTTCGTATCAACTCTCCCGGTGGCAGCGCTCTCGCTTCTGATGTGATGTGGAGAGAACTGGTCCTTGCCAAGAAGGAAAAGCCATTGATCATCTCCTTCGGTGATGTGGCAGCATCCGGTGGCTACTATATAGCCTGCCTTGGTGACAGGATATTCGCACAGCCTAATACGATCACCGGTTCTATCGGCGTATTCGGACTGATACCCAATGCTAAGAAGCTCCTCAATGATAAATTGGGAATCACCACGGACAAGGTTTCTGTGACTAAGCACGGCGCCTTTGCACTCGGCACCAATCCCCTGGACCAGGAGGAAAGAGCTATGGTGCAGAAAAGCATCGAGCGTACCTATCGTGAATTCAAGGAGCGCGTAGCGGAAGGCCGTAAAAAGGACACTGCATATATAGAGAGCATTGCGCAGGGCCACGTATATACCGGACAGCAAGGTATTCAACTAGGTCTGGTAGATGAAATAGGCGGCCTCGATCAGGCCATCGCGTATGCTGCCAAGCAGGCCAATATAAAAGAGCCTAAGGTCACTCTCTATCCTGAGGAAAAACCCTGGAAAGACCGCCTGTCAGAGAGCTTTGGCAATATGAAACAGGATATGGTCAAAGATGAAGTAGGAGCGGAGCAGTATAAAATGTATCAGACCCTGAAGACCATTTCCAATTTCTACGGAGTACAAATGCGTATGCCGATGGAGCTGGATATTCAATAACAAAAAGTAAACCGGAATTCAGGAAATCAGTTGATCTGTGTATTCCCGTTTTCCTGTATTCCTGATCGACAGATCAACCCAAAAAGTAGATGAAAATAATAGGCATCACAGGCACACTCGGCGCAGGCAAAGGGACGATAGTAGACTACCTGATCTCGCATCATGGATTCAAGCACTTTTCTGTGCGGGGCTTCCTGACAGAGATCATCAATTCTAAAGGACTGGAACTCAACCGCGACTCTATGGTGGCTGTGGCCAATGAACTCCGGGCAGAGCATTCTCCGAGTTATATCGTAGAGCAGCTCCTGGATCAGGCGCTGGTCAGCGGTAGTGATTGTATCATAGAGAGTATACGGACGACAGGCGAGGTGCATGCGCTGCGCAAAAGGGATAAGTTCTACCTCCTCGCAGTAGATGCCGATCCAAAACTCAGGTATGACCGGGTCGTCGAGCGTGCATCAGCGACGGATAATATCAATTATGAAACCTTCATCGCAAACGAGCAGCGCGAAATGACCTCAATTGATCCAAACAAGCAAAACCTGGCTGCCTGTCAGGCCCTGGCAGATTTCAAACTGGATAATAATCATTCGTTTAATGAACTATATACACAAGTAGAAGATGTCCTGAGTAAAGTCAAGTAATTGTATTCGTCTAAAGTCTATTGTCTAACGTCTAATATCTGATCAAGAATGTCTGAAAAATATATACGCCCCTCATGGGATGAGTACTTCATAGAAGTCATGGATGCTATAAGCAAACGCGCTACCTGTGGCCGCGGCCGCAGCGGCTGCGTGATAGCCCGGGACAATCAACTGCTCGTGACGGGTTATGTTGGTTCTCCGAAAGGCCTCCAGCACTGTGACGATATAGGCCACCAGATGAAGAAGGTGATCCACGAAGATGGATCGGTCACCGAGCACTGCGTCCGCACAGTCCACGCCGAGCAGAATGCCATCTGCCAGGCGGCTAAAAATGGTGTCGCACTTGACGGTTCTACGCTATACTGCCGTATGACCCCATGCCGTGTATGCTGCATGCTCATCATCAACTGCGGTATCAAGCGCGTCGTCTGCCAGCGCAAATACCAGGCGGGGGCTGAGTCGGAAGCCATGTTCCTCGAGGCAGGTGTCAAACTCGAATACATCCACGACGAAGTCCAAACCTACGAACCGCAAAAGTAATTTGTGATTTCTGATTGTTGATTTCTGATTTCCATCCGGCATATAGAGTTTTGGCGCACAGTTTGCGCTGATCTAGTGTCCTGCAGAAATACAACATCCGAAATCCGTAATTACTCCA
>JAOQAO010000036.1 GCA_025963485.1 Bacteroidota bacterium
GTCTTATGGAAGAAGATTTCTTTAAAAACATGGATTTGCCTAAGACAAATCACTTTGAAGAGCTGGAAACTTTATCAGAGCATAATCTATATCTCTTATTCCCACCTGACAGATTTGAATTATGTACTCGGGATAAAAGAGACAAAGGCATCGATCTTACTTATGAAATTAAAAAAGACGGTAACCACACAGGTATTCGGTTTGTTTTACAACTAAAGGCAACTAAAAGTATCCAACCTAATAAACATGATGGTAGTTATAGTGTATCATTAGATACCTCAAACATTAATTATCTCCTAAATGGAACTTCGGCTTTTTATATATTATATGTGATAGAAACAAAAACCTTCTACTATGAAAGTATTCTTGATTTTTTGAAAACGCTAATTGAAAAAGGTAATGATTGGGAAAAACAAGCGAGCCACACTTTAAAATTCAAGAAAAAATTACTGCCGAATGAAATTGGCATTATATACAATGAATCTATAAAAAGAGGCATAGCGCAAAGAGAGATTAATGAAATCAGTACAATAATATCTGCCTCGGGCAACAAAACGGATAGAATAACTATTGATGCAGAATTCAATGTTTCTAATGATACACAAACCAGGGAGTTCATCGAGGCTTTGGGCTTTGACATGATTAATAATGGAGGATGGCAAAAAGTCATTGAGATCCACAAAACAGCAACGGGAAATATTGCCACCTCAGCTTTATATAATCTGGTACTAGGAATTGCCAACTACTATTGTGGTTTCCGATTTGATGCCTTTATTTTTTTAAAAACCTCGACCAAACTTAAATCAGAATTAAGTAACAATTTACATGACTACTTACTATACTTTGATACAATCGTAAAGTATTCTATCGGTCTATTAGAAGATAATAAGTATAGGGCAACAATGTCTGAGCTGAGTAACAGTAAAACTGTTGGTCTTTATATAAAGTTGGACAATGCTAGAAGGGAATATGCAAAATCGGCCTCAACTAATATAAATAATTTTGAACACTACTTAGCCGCAATAAATGAGATACTTAACAATCCCAAAGCGAGTGAAAACCTTAAATTGACAGCAAAATGCGAGTTGGTTTTTTTTCAAGGTATAGAAAATGTATTTTCTTATATAAATAAAATAATTCAAACTAATGTTACCGAGGAAATAACTGGACCTGATATTGGTTTACGTCTGACTCTATCAAAAGAATTAATGAATGCAAATCACATTTGGCATGAAAATGTAAAACAGTTATTGGATGCCTCCTTTAAAGTGAAAAATCATTTTGCCTATTATACTGCATTGGCACATAAGATCAAGGTGTCATATCAGTTTCATTCTGCTGTGGCCATTATACACATTGACAAAGAATTGCCGGGATACATTAAGCCTCCCAGTACTCTCAAAGAAACTTCCGAACGCTGGATAAGTGATATTAGTAAAGCCAAATTCTTTTTCAATGGAATAGGTCATGTTGAAAATACAATCGCTGCAAGTTTCACATTATATGAAATACTTCATTACATCGGCGATTATTCCAACGCCAAGCTCGTAATTGAGGAACTTGAAATAATGATTGATCCAGACAATTTCTCTCATCACAAACAAAGATTGGATTTGTTAAAAAATGGAGGCACCTCTCACGAAATATTACAAGCCGAAAAAGACGAGGCATTTAGAATAGCTAAGGAGAAAACAAATGAACAACAGAAAATTGTAGAAGAAATGCAGCAAATGGATAATAATGAAAAAGCTTTTGATGGTATGCCTCAAAAAGGAGATCTAGTCATAGATCTATTCCCAATTGGATATTTTAAATTTCCTGAAACTCAAAAAGAGGAAGTTTACTCAATTTTACAAATAAATGATAGGAAAGCTAAAAGAAACTTTGACGAAGCTTTTGATATGTATACACCTATAGCGAATATTTATTACAATCCTATAGAGACCGAAGGGCCCAGAGAAGGCGGACTCGCCTATAGAGGCATTGAAAGTTGGAGAAATTTATTTAGGATTCGTAAAGCTTTCTATGAAAACAAATTCTTTCGCGTGAGAATGCAGCAATAGTTATCTGCCGTTATCCTTATAGATCACTTCTCATAGATAAGAGATTAGCTTCTACGTACCTCCCATCATATTGCACCCAGATTCTTCCCGCTATTCGTAGTTTAAAATCAAAAAAGATGTTGTCCGTTGTCTGAAGCATAGTCAGTGGGCAGGCGACTACGAACCTACCTTCGGGCGCACTCAGATTCTTCGTTACCTCAGAATGACAAAGGAAAGTGATAATGGTTCAGAGTTAATGCCTGTATAGCTTTTGCGGTCTTTGCGCTTTTTGCGGTTAAAATGTATTGGCTCTTCCTTACTTCACTATCCTCACGCTCATCTGCCCTGATGGCGATGAGATGGCGATGGTATAGGTGCCGGATGCCAGTGACGCGGATAGCATGAGGGGCTGTACGTGGTCACCGGCTAGTTGCTTTTCGCTATCGGTGAGGGTGGATACGACCTTGCCTTGCGCATCTATGATGCGGATCGATACCTGTTCATCTTTAGCGAGTGTATACTGTAGTGTGGCGTCCTGTGCTACGGGGTTAGGATAGATGAGGACGCTGTTAGAGTTGCGGTCCAGGTCTATGACGCCGAGGGTCAGGTCCGTGAGGTAGCGCGCCATGGAGAACATATCATCTGTGCCATCATTAGCATATCCTGCTGTGACGATCTTGCCATCTGTTTCGAGTTTGACAGCGTAGATCTCGTTGTCGCTGCTGCTGAGCTTGGCGGCGACTATGCCATCTGTGCCGAAGGTATGATCCGCGGTGCCGTCTGCATTGTAGCGGATGAGTGCATTGCGGTACTGGCCGTTGCTATCGATAGAGGAACCCGCAGCGATGATGCGGCCATCGGGCTGCACGAGCAGGGAGTACATCGCTTCATCACTATCTCCCACAGCGGTGATGACATGCCCGTTGGTACCAAATGAATTGTCTACCGAGCCATCTGCCATGAGGCGCAGCAGGCCGAAGTCATCATTGGTGCCATTGGTAGAGTATCCGCCTATTACTACTTTGCCGTCAGGCTGGAGGGCGACGGCGTACGTTTCATCGTCTGCGCTGCCCGTGTGGACCACTCTGCCGCTTGTGCCGAAGTTATTATCCAGTGCGCCATTGCGGGTGTACCTGGCCAGGGAGAAATACTGCGTCGAGCCGCTGCCATAGGTAGTACCTCCTGCTACTATACCGGAGTCTGCTGCTATGGCTATAGCCGCGAGGTCATCGTCGCTGCCGCTGAGCAGGTCTGTGACCACGATGCCATTGACACCAAAGGTGCTATCTACGATACCATCCCTCGTGTACCTGACGAGGCCGAAGTCGTCGGTGCTGCCGTCGCTGACCATACCGCCGACTACGATGCTCCAGCCGTCCTGTGTGCCGATGGCGGTGCCGATATTGTCATATGGAGAGAGCGAGGTGATGGCCCTGCCATGATCGCCAAAGGTAGTATCGAGCACGCCCGCTGCTGTATAGCGCGCTACAGCGAAGTTGTACTTAGTACCGCTCCATGCCATGCCTGCCGCGATGACCTTGCCGTCGGGCTGTATCATCGTACCATATACCACATCGGCGCCGGGGCCCATCTGGGTGATAGCGACGCCGTTCACACCAAAGCTGCTGTCGGGACGGCCATCCCTGGTATATTTGCTGACTGCAAAATCGCTGTCTGAATTATTACGCGCGAGGCCCCCTACCACCACACTCCATCCGTCTATGGTAGACATGCCCCAGAGTATGCCTCCATTAGCTACGCGGGTATTTGCTTTGCCATGGTCGCCATAGCTGGGGTCGAGCATTCCTGCCTGTGAGAATGCACTCTGGGCGCATAGCAGCGCTGTCAAAATAATGATAAGGGGGGTCAATAATTTCCTCATAATTAGTACTGTTTGCTTATAGCCAAGTTACTGAATTCTTGAAACACGGTCACGTCAATACAGTGGGGAATATTTCCCTCACCACATCTACTATACGGACGGATCAAAATGAGGTTTCATTTTTTAACGTTATTCTCTCCACCATCATAGCACATTGTGAAGCCTATATGTATATTAGTGTTATGGATCCTACCCTGGTCGATACAGAGGACATAGACATACTGATCACTGAGACAGAGAAGCTCATAGACCGGCGCAGCCCGGAGGCGCAGCCATTGACAGAAAAGATAATGGAGCTGGCCATCGCTGATGGCAGCCTGAGGCACCTGGCGCAGGCCAAATATATCCTGGCATTCTACTCCTGCCTCGTGGCCAATGACTATGACAAAGCTATAGCGCTCTGCGAAGAGATACTTGAAACCCTGAATGAAAAAGAGATCAGGGATATCCTCTACAAAATATACATGACCCTCGGCAATGCCTATCATCTCAAGGGTGAGGTATTCTCTGCCGAGCAGAGCTATATGAAAGGCCTCAAACTGCTGCAAAACCAACCGGAACTGACACCGCGGCAGAAGAGGTTGCTTGCCTCTTTTTATTATAATCTCTCTCTCCTGCTCAGCTCCTCACAGATCAGCATCTCCGCAGAGGAGTATCTGGAGAAAGCGATAGAACTCTATCAGGAGGTGGGAGATGACTTTCGCCTGTCTAAGGGATACGTGGCTTATGCCACTGTGCTCAGCAGAAAGAGGGAGTACCACAAGGCGATAGATATGATGCACAAAGCGCTGGAGATAGACATCCGGCTCAATGATCCATACAGTATCGCACTGTCAAAAGCAAACCTCGGTATCTACCACATGAGCCTGAATGACTATGACAGATCGATGCAGTACATCGCTGAAGCGCTGGACTTCTTTGTCAGCAATAACAGGACCTATGAGACAGCCATGGTGAAAAAATCGTTGGCCAAGGTCTATAGTGAAACCGATCAAAAAGAAAAGGCACTGTCGCTGCTACTGGAAGCAGAGGTACTCTTCAAAGAGCTGGACAATAAACAGGAGATCACGCAGGTGTATGAATGGCTGGCCGATATCTATGAAGAGAAAGGCGATCTCACTGCGCTGAAATATTACCGCAAATATGTAGATAGCCTGAGGTACTTCTTTGATGCGGAGAAGACGAATGCGCTGACGCGGGCCAAGAAGGAATTTGAAACGGAACAGAAAGAAAAAGAAGCGGAGATACTCCGGCAGAAAAATGAAGAGGTCAAACGCTATGTCATCAAGCTGGAACAGTCAAATGACCAGCTGAACCAGTTCGCGGGTGTGGCCTCTCATGACCTGCGCGAACCGCTGCGTATGATCGCCTCGTATACGGGCTTGCTGAAGCGCACGATGAAGGAGCAAATGACAGCAGAGCAGGAAGAGTTTATGCACTACATCGTAGACGGTGCGACGCGCATGGACCGGATGATACATGACCTGCTCCGCCTGGCCAAGGTAGACGCCAACCCACATCTGCAGGATGTAAAACTGGATAACGTGGTGCAGGAGATCAGGCTGAACTCTGAAGTGCTGATCAAAGAGAAAAATGCACAGATCAGGGCGGATGCACTGCCCATCATCACTGCAGACCGAACGATGATGCTACAGCTGATGCAGAATATCATCGGCAATGGTATCAAATACAATGAAAGTGCTACACCTACTATGGATATCAAATCAAAAAAGAAAAATGACCGGCTGGAAATAACGATAGCGGATAACGGCATCGGCATCCCGGATCACCTGCGGGAAAAGGCCTTCCAGATATTTAACCGGCTACCGACACAGGGGGAATATCCCGGCTCGGGTATCGGACTGGCTATCTGCAAAAAGATCGTGGACAGCATGGATGGTACTATCTCTATCGCTGACAATCCGGGTGGAGGGACCGTATTTACGATCAGCCTCCCGGAGAGGGTGGTGATAGGATAAGTTCGTTGCAATCGCTAGTCAGGGTAGTCAGGCCATCCACTCACCTGATGCGGTCGGCAGCGGACAGCGTCGATGATCCAAAGCAATACCCGTGTTATCTGAACAGCATAAAATGGCCCTGCCTTTTCACTTCCTTCTTCTGGCCCGTGTTTGCGGCGTCAGGTAGCTCTATAGACAGGAAATAAGTGTAGGCTTCCATCGGCTGTGCGGCGCCCTTGTATTTGCCGTCCCATCCCCTGGAGGGATCGTCATGTATGAGCTCTCCCCAGCGGTTGTATACTTTAAACACCAATACCGAGATACCGGGCCGGATCATGACCGGGTAGAAGAGGTCATTGTGACCGTTGCCATCGGGGCTGAATGCATTGGGCATGGCATAGGCATTCTCCACTACATAGAAGCACTGCTGCGAAGTATCCGTACATCCCAATCTCGTGGAGGCGATAAGCCGGAGGCAGTAGTTGCCGGTAGTCGTGACAGGCAGCGTATCGCCGGAGGCGAGATCGATGAGCCTGTCATTGAGCAGCCATAGCACTGTGTCGCTATTCACAGATATATCCATCACTACGATAGGGCCCAAAGCGATCGTATCGCCCATAGGCTGTATGGAGAATCCCGCTACGGGTTTTGGATTGACAGTCAGGGTGAGCGCTATGACGCTATCGCATCCGCCCTGACCGGTCAGCGTATCCCTGTACACACCGGCAGCAGAAACGATCCGGCCGCGGAAATCAACGCTATCGCCCGCGCATATAGAGCGGTCGAGGCCCGTAGCGAGCGGAGGCGTGATGCTGAGCGTGAGCGTCACTACCGTATCGCAACCGCTTCCACTGACCACTGTATCTATATAGGTACCGGCCGTGCTGATAGCCTGACCGTGAAATACAATAGAAGAGCCACTGCACACAGACTGGCTCACCGATGTGCGGATGAGCGATGTAACATTGAGCGTGAGCGTGACGATGCTATCGCATCCGGTGGCGCTCACCAGTGTATCATAGTATACGCCCGATGTACCGATCGCCTGCCCGTGAAATACAATGGACGTACCCGTGCATATCGACTGTGAATAGCCGGATGCAGATGGAGGCGCTATAGAGACCGTAGCCGAATCTGTCGCTGTACCGCAGCCGGCCACTGTATAGCTGACCGTATACCCTGCAGTAGCCGAAGGACTCACCGTAATACTCTGCGTAGTAGCGCCACCCGGAGACCAGAGATAGGTGCCCCCCGAGACCGATGGAGAAGCTGTAAGCACGGTAGACCTCCCGGCACAGACAGAGACATCCGCCACGACTACTGTCGGTGCGCTCAGCACACTGACTCTGATGCTATCCACCGCCGGGCTGCAGCCGGGTTTACTGTAGGTGACGGTATAGGTCGTACTGGCTGCAGGAGATACGGTAATGGTCTGCGTGGTCTCACCACCCGGAGACCAGAGGTAGGTGCCTCCTGCCTGCTGCGGAGCGGCACGAAGCTGCACAGTCCCACCATGGCAGATAGCGGTATCATTGCCGGCATTGACCGCGCCGCATCCGTTGCATGTATCGGCTATGGTGAAGGTAAAGCTCCGGCTGATGCCGCAGTTGTCATACGCGATCACGTTATAGGTCCCGAGGTTATTGGTGGGAAAGACCCCCGTATTGGTATTAATGATGATCGTATCGATGCCGGGTATCTGCACGGTATAGGGTATAGATCCTCCATAGATCGTAAACAGCGGCGGCCCGGATGAGATGCCGTTGCACTTATACGCGGTCTGCACATAGGGGAAAGGTATCGTATTGCGCGTGACATAAAAGCTGCCTGTGTCGACCGGGCATATGGTATCATAGATATTGGCCAATCCAACCCTATACTGATGCCCAAGACTGTCGATATACCCGCCACCATATTCTATCCAGAATATCTGATAAGTATAGAAACCCGTATCAGTGGGATAGATATATTTGGCTATGGGGCCGGTGTATAGATTGGCGTATGAGGTGGTGTCCGGCCCATAGACCAGCGAACCATTACGGAATATTTTGATAGAATAAGCGGCATTGGAGTTGCCAGCGCAGGTGGTAATAGTATTGGGCCTGTCGGGAATCGTGTCATATCCAAACTCCTTAATAACAGACAAGCCCTGGCAGTTGACATAACTGACCACATGCGTCGGCCTGTTCCTGAATGTATCTACAATGATGGGCTTGTTGCAGCCGCTGTCTGACACCAGGATATAGTTGCCGGGGTGGACGCTGTATAGATAGGTGCCATTGCCGGGTCCGGGTGGTGACTCCACTATCGTATCATTATTGCCGCCGATGAGATAAAACGTTTCCGGGTGATCTGAATAAGGTGGGGTGACGATCAGGTTCCATATCTTATTGCATGCTGAATCCATGTGCTGGGTGCCGCAAGCCTGAAGACTGAAAGGGACGTTGACATGGAGGGTGAGGATAGACCTGAGGCCTCCATGCAGGTAACCGATGATCGTATCCTGGACCGAACCACCCGTGACAGGTATGTGTGTAAATATCCCATTATAGCTGGT
>JAOQAO010000259.1 GCA_025963485.1 Bacteroidota bacterium
CGACGGGAACGACCGCTGCTGCCTTTCATCCGACAGTACCCTCTACCTATTGTGTCACAGTGACCGATAGTACGGGATGCACCGCCAGTGTCTGTTTCGCATATACCTACTGCCATACGACCGCGACTCTCACCTATACGCATACGGCCAATAATATATATACGTTCACCACTGTAGGCTCCGGTGGGCCTTCACCATATCATTATAACTGGGTCGTAAACAACCAGACGATCCAGCGCGCGCATCTGAGTGCTACCATGGTCGACACGCTGACACCGGGCTTCTATACGGTCTGTGTAGATGACACAGATGCCAATGGCTGCGCTGGAGAAGCATGTGATACATTCACGGTGCATCAGTCTACCAGTTGTACCCTTGCCGCTACTGTCACCGCACAGAGCGGAGGCAGCTATACCATCCTGACAGCACATGCTACTGGCGCTCATGGCCCTGTATCATACCACTGGACCGGCTCTAACTCCAGCGTGTATACCGTCACAGCACCTGGTATATACTGCGTCACAGTGACGGATACTATGGGCTGTACCGCATATACCTGCGACACCGTGACCTTCAGTTGCAATATACAAGCGACCTTCACTTATACCCACAACTCATCAAACCTCTATACATTCACGGGGGCGCAGACACTGGGTGTCGCGCCGATCACTTACTCATGGAACATAGATGGGGTACCGACTTCTGGTACTCCCAATACTTCTTATGCGACCACTTTGACCCCGGGTACGCACTTCGTATGCTTGCTGGCCACGGATCACAATGGCTGTCAGGACTCGATCTGCCAGACCATCACCGTGACCAGCGTTGGCTGCACCCTCTCCGGATATGTGATAGAGTATCCATCGCACGGCAGAGATTCGCTCAGAGCATTCTCAACCAATACTACTGGCCATGTCAGTTACCACTGGAGTACAGGAGCCACTACCAGCAGCATCACAGTCACCACCGGCGGCCCATACTGCGTGACCGTCACGGACAGTACCGGCTGTACAGGAGTATTCTGTGATACTATATTCATATGCAATATGCAGACAGCCTACACATATACTCATACTGCATCCAATCTTTATACATTCACCGGTACACAGACGCTGGGTATCGGTTCCGTTTATTACGCGTGGAGCATAGATGGCCTCTGGTCCACACTCAGCCCCAATACTTCATATACCGCCACGTTGGCCCCCGGCACGCACCGCGTATGCGTAAGAGCTCAGGATTCCTATGGCTGCATGGACTCCGCCTGCCAGACCATCACCGTGACCAGCTGCGGCCTGAGCGGATATATCACTCATCAGGTCACTGGCTCAGTGGCCATCCTCACAGCACACACATCCGGCAGTCATGGCCCTGCCACATACCACTGGAATATCGGCGGCAGCTCAAATCCCATAACCGTCACTGCGAGCGGCGTCTATTGCGTGACTATCACAGACAGCAGCTGCTCCACGGTGATATGCGACACCGTGCACATTTGCAATATGCAGGCGACCTATACCTCGACACATAACAGCTCTAACCAGTATATCTTCTACGGTACGCAGACCGGAGGTGTGGCACCTATCACCTACTACTGGAATATCGATAATGTGCTCCACGGACCATATACCTCATCTGTATACCCTGTCACACTGAGCCCGGGAGCGCATACAGTATGCATGGATGCATATGACGCCAACCAGTGCAATGACTCCATCTGCCGCACTATCACCGTCGCTGGCAACTGTACCCTCTATGGCTACGTCACTGACACGATCACGCATAACTTCTTCACCTTGCATAAATACACTGCCATAGTCTTTGGAGGTTCACCGCCATATACATACCACTGGAGTACCGGCAATACGACGCAAAGCTTCTCTACGTTGTTCAGCACTACGGCTCCTACAGTGACTGTCACAGATGCCAATGGATGCTCCGTTGTACTCACTATACATAATACTAATCCATGCTCGATCTATGCATATACCGCGCTGCAGAATTATGGTACTTATGCTATCATGACCGCTGTAGTATCCGGTGCCCATGGCTCCGTATCATACCACTGGTCAAACAATGCCTCTCTCAGTAACATATTGACCGTGACAGCATCGGGCACATACTGTGTCACCGTGACAGACAGTACGGGATGTACCTACTCATCATGCCAGTATGTGACACTGAATAATAACCATGACACGATCTGCGGTACCGTATTCCTGGATAATAATGCAAATGGTGTCGAAGATGGTACTGACCACGGACTGTCCTCTCAGGCGGTATACCTGTACCAGGGTACGACGCTTATAGGCACATACTATACCAACTCTCTCGGCCATTACATTATCTCCGTGCCGCTGGGCATATATAAACTCGTGTACTATGCACCATCAGGCGACGCCATCACCATACCACTGGGATCGTCGACCTCTATCAGTACCGGTATATACCAGAATATAACAGTCGGTCAGTCCAATCACAGATACTGCGGCTACGACTTCGGTGTACACAATGCGAATGTCACCATCAGCGGCTATGTATACTTCGATGCCAATGGCAACGGTATACAGGATGGCGGTGAGACAGGCGTATCAGGTCAGCCGGTGCATGTAGGCCCTCACGTGGTCTATACCAACTCCAGCGGGTACTATGTATATATTGGTCCTATAGACATTTATGCTATCACATACATCCCTACCTCGCCATATGCAGGATATACTGTGAATCCATCCAGCCACTCAGTGAATGCATCCACACCCGGGACTGTATATGCGGGCAATGATTTCGGCCTGCATACCACCGCCACTGCCTGCAATATCGCGACCACCATCATACCGGTCACCACTATCACGGCTGGCTACCCGGCATGGTATCATGTGTATGTATCCAACTATGGTACCAACGTAGCCAGCGGTACGATGACATTCTATTACGACCCTACCCTGACATTCACCTCGTGCAATCCGCCGCAGACATCCGTCAATACAACTGCCAGGTATGTGACCTGTACTTACACAGGTCTTCTCCCAGGCCAGTACGTAGTATTTACGCCACGTTTCACAGCTGCTACCACAGTGGTGCCGGGCATGACTACTTTCGAGATGGCGACCGCTACGGACAACTGCAACGAGAGCAACTTCTACGACAATACCGATACGCTGCACCAGACCTCTACCGGATCATGGGATCCTAACGTGAAGGTCGTGACGCCATCTGGAGAAGGTTCTCAGGGACTAATCACACGCGACCAGGAGCTGCGCTTCACGCTGAACTTCCAGAACACCGGTACGGCCGATGCAGTCAATATCGTGCTCAGGGACTCTATAGCTTCTACACTCGATATGTCTACACTGCGCATTATCGGCGCCAGCCATCCTGACTACGCCATCGAGGTAGAGGGCAATGTGCTCACCTGCCGCTTCAGCCAGATCATGCTGCCGGATAGCGGTACTGATGAAAAGGGAAGCCACGGCTACCTGAGCTTTGCGATCAGGCCTGTGACAGGCCTCGCAGACGGTACGCAGATACAGAATAACGCATCGATCTACTTTGACTACAACGAAGCTGTAGTGACCAATACTACCCTCAATACGATCGACTACACACTCTCTGTGAAAGACCTCGAAGAGCACGCTACGATCACCGTGATGCCTAATCCATTCAGTGAATACACGACGATACGTGTGGTCGGTGTGGAGATGCATAATGCAGTGCTCGAAGTGTACAACGCACTCGGACAGGTGGTCAGCTCTGCTACACCTAACGACGGTACATTCACACTCGGCAAAGGATCACTCAGCCCAGGCATATACAGCTATCATGTCAGGGAGGCAGGCCACACTATCGGCTCTGGCAAACTGGTGGTAGAGTAACAGGATACTTAACTATGGAAACGCTAGGGCGAAGCATCAGCTTCGCCCTTTTTTATTGCCACAACGGTACCGATCGGAAAATCAGGATTACAGAAACTACATGGGGAACTCCAAGGACAATATACAAGCTCAACCTTGTACAATACAGGTTAACTGACAAAAAATGACGGTTTATATTAATTATGTCTCGGTATTTGTCAACATAGTCAATATTAATCTTGTTTTAATATTATTTTTTGTGATATTCACTTTTGTCTTTTGATACAACCTCTTTGGATGCTTTATCATTGACAAAAAACAGAAACCATGAATGATCAGCAAATGCCTGAACAGTCGCCAACACCTTCCATTGCACTAACCGTGCCGGTATGTTGTTCCGTTCTCCATAATCGGGTATTATGAAGCAGAAGAACCTATTATTCTACTTCATTGCATTTGCCCTGCTGGCGCTGGTCTTTTTTCTTTTCAGCAACGCATACAAAGAACTGATCCACTATTCAGCGCTGACAAACAGGAGCAGCCATGTCTACATGAGATTTCAAACCCTCTCAAAGGAAATTGATAACGCAGCTGTGATCAATCCTGACCTGCTGACCTCAAGTGCTTTCTCCAAAGGAGATAATTTATTTTTCACAGACAGCCAGACCGTGATCGGGCAGTTGGATTCTCTGGTATCTGCCGTGAAGGATACGGTCAATATCTGCATCGCCCATAAACTGGATACTATGATCAGGACAGAGCTCTCCTGGATGCTTCGCAGCAATGTACCTGACTCTATGATCCGGCACAGGTCAGCAGCGCACATTGCAGCCTTGCAGGATATAAACCTGCTCATCAGGCAAGGGCTTGACAGGACCAGCTTCCTGCTCGCCACTCACAAGGAGGCTCTCCATAAAGCCATCGACAAAGTCATCATCTGGATGATCATTTTTATCCTCCTCGCTGCCACCCTCATCGGGTATACGACGGTCACTCTATTCCACCAGAGATCAAAGACAGAGATCAAAGAGGAGCAACTGAAAAAGACCGAAAAACTGCTCGTGCATACCCTGGACAATATGCTCGAAGGCGCACAAATACATGACCATGACTGGCGCTATACATATGTCAATGATGCACTGGTCCGCTATAGCACTTATACCCGCGAAGAATTGATAGGCTATACACTAATGGATAAGTATCCGGGTATAGAAAATACGGAGTTGTTTGGCACACTGACACGGGCCAAAGAAGACCGCATAGCGCGGCACCTGGAAACCGAATTTGTTTTTCCCAACGGGACGAAGGCCTTTTTTGAACTCAGTATACAGCCCGTGCCCGAAGGCATTTTTATCCTGTCGGTAGATATCACCGAGCGCAAAATAGCGCAGGAAGCATTGCAGAAAAGTGAATTCCACTACCGGATGCTGATAGAGCAGGCAGCAGATGGGATCTTTGTCGCCAATGCACATGGCCACTATACCGATGTGAATATAGCGGCCTGCGCGATGCTCGGATATACCTATGAGGAGATGATCACGCTGCAGATCGGTGACCTCATAGCAGCAGAGGAGACCCCCCGTATCAGTGATGAAGTGACGAAACTTCGAAGCGGCAAAATAGTCACCTCGGAATGGTCCTTCAAACGCAAGGATGGTTCCCTTTTCCCGGGAGAATGGATCGGTCGTATACTTCCTGACGGCAGCATACAGGCCATAGTACGTGATATCACCGAGCAAAAGAAAGCACGGGAACACCTATTGAAAGCCAACCGCCTTTATGCATTTATCAGCGCGATCAATCAGACCATCGTCCATACAAAAAATGAAAAGGACCTCTTTGAGAAAGCCTGTGAGATCGCAGTGAAGATAGGGGGATTTCACCTGGGGTGGATCGGCATGCTGAATGACAATGGCCACCTGAATGTGGTCAAGACCACCGGCAATGAAAATGCTGCCAGGGCTATTCAAAAACTCTCTGGCTCGGACTACTATGATCCTATGCTGCGCCATACATTCATCGGTCGCATGCTCTGGACTGGCCGGTACGTGGTCGTCAATAATGTACAGGTAGAGCCCTCGATGATCCTGTGGAGAAAAGACATGCTGGACATGGGCGTGAAGAGCGCTATCGCGCTGCCTATCAAAAAGTTTGGCAAAACGGTGGGTGTATTCTGCCTCAACTCAGAGACGGAGGAGATCTTTGATAAGGACGAGATCGCCCTGCTGGAGGAGGCTGCAAATGATATTTCCTTCGCCCTCGAGGTCTTTGACAATGACAATGCACGTGTGCTGGCCGAGCAGCAGTTGCAGAAAGCCAATCGCCTGTATACTTTCCTCAGCTCTATCAATCAAAGTATCGTACACGTACGGGACGAGGAAGAACTGCTCGATAAGGTCTGTGCGATAGCGATTGAGATAGGCTTGTTTAAAATAGCCTGGGTAGGAAGACTAAATAATACCGGGAAGCTGGACATAATAAAAATCTGCGGAGATGAAGCAGCGGCAAAGGAGCTCGCGAAATACTCTGGCCTGGACTACCGCCAGCCTGAGCTACGCGAGACGGCTACGGGCAGGGCCCTGAGTACCGGGGTGTATGCAGTGAGTAATGCAGTGCAAAACGATCCCGCGATGAGATCATGGAAAGAAGAACATGAACGTCATGATATAAAAGCAAATATTTCGCTCCCGTTGAAAAAATTTGGAAACGTGATCGGTATATTCGGGCTCAACTCCACGACAGAGCACTTCTTTGACACCGGAGAGATAAACCTGCTGGAGGAAGCCGCAGGAGACATCTCATTTGCACTGGAGATATTTGACAAGGAGAAAATGCGCAGGCTGGCCGGGGAGCACCTGATGCGCAACGAGGCCAAACTGAAAGATGCACAGGCCCTGGCCCGTATAGGCAGCTGGGAGATAGATCTCGTCCATAATAGCATCTTTTGGTCAGATGAGTACTATGTGCTGCTCGGATATAAGCCCGGGGAAGTGGTCCCATCCGATGAGCTATTTTTGTCTATGGTGCATGCGGATGATGTTGTATCTGTATCTGAAAAATTCAAACGAACATTTCAGATACTTGAAAGTTCGTTTGCCAATTTCCGGATAGTCCGCAGAGATGGAAATATCATGCACGTTTACTGCGAATGGAAATTTGAATTTGACCGCACTCAAAACCCTGTAAGGATATATGGAATCACACAGGATGTGACAGAAAGCAAAAAGGCTGAAGAGGAGATCAAAAACCTGAATGAAACCCTGGAACAACGTATAATCGATCGCACCACTGAGCTCACAGAGGCCAATAAAGCACTCGAAGCTTTTTCATACTCCGTATCGCATGATCTCCGCGCTCCGGTCAGGGCTATGATAGGATTTGCCCGGATCATCCAGGATGAATACGGGCAGGCGTTTAATCCCGACCTGCAGGAAATGTTTGATCACATCATACAGAGCAGCAAAAGAATGAATGCTATCATAGATGATATGCTGACACTGGCGAAATATGACAGCGAAAAACTACAACCTGCTACTGTCGATATAGGCATGGTATTTCAAACTGTCTGGGACAATATCTCCTTTGCCCAGCCACATCATGCTACACTGAAGCTCGCAGCCCTTCCGGCAGTGATGGCAGATAGCTCGATGATACAGCAGGTGATCATCAATCTCATGTCAAATGCGATCAAGTATTCATCCAGGAAAGAGAAGCCCGTAATAGAGGTCGGCTGTGAGCAGACAGATACGTCTATCACATATTTTATCAAAGATAACGGAGTGGGATTTGACATGAAAAACTACAACCGCCTCTTCGGTGCGTTCCAGCGGCTGCATGGATCTACCGAATTTGAAGGAACAGGTGTCGGGCTGATGCTGGTCAAAAAGATCATAGAACGGCATGGCGGCGAGGTATGGGCAGAAGGCAAGGTCGGAGAAGGTGCCACATTTTATTTCGCGCTGCCATATATAGCATCATAGCTCCCCTTTCCGGTCCTTTATATCCATTGGCAGGAAAAACAACAACTATATTGTAACCTGCGCCATATTTGTTCCGTATATCTTATATTTTAGGCACAAGAATTGGAGCAGTTCCTGCGAAAACACTGCCTGTGTATGGGCATTCATATGTCACCCAATAGAACTGAATGATATGACAAGGAAAGTAAATTGCATTATGCTGATCGATGATAACGAATCAGACAATTACTACCACGAGTTTGTAATAAAGAAAAACGACTGTGCTGATCAGGTGATCGTATGCGAATCCGGAGAAAAGGCGCTCGAATACCTGCAGAATGCTGCACAAAAAGGAAACCCCAATCCGGACATAATTTTCCTCGATATCAATATGCCGGGCATGAGCGGCTGGCAGTTTCTCACTGAATATAACAAGCTGGACAAAGAGATGCAAGGCAAGGTCATCGTGGTCATGCTCACGGCTTTTGAAAGAGCCGATGATAAGCAGAAGGCAACTGAATCCGGCTCGCTGATCAAATACAAAACCAAACCTCTGACCGTAGAAATGCTCAATGAGGTCTATGATAAATACTTTGTGGCGACGGATACGCAAGGCTGATCTTCTCCCATCTCATAATTAGTACATCCTTCCTTCAATTACTCTTTGGATCGAGTTTGTAATTTTTCTCTCCCCATGCTCCCTGATGGAGATAGAGGATAGTGGAGTCTGCGGTGTGCTCTATGATCGTCGTATCGTCTGTCTCCGAGATATGCTCCGAGAGGCGGTGGCTGATGTAGATCGTATCTATGCGGTGCGTGGAGTCGGTCGGGTAGTAGAACTGGCAATAGTCACCATAGCCGCTATCGATCGATGTCACTTTGCGGTGTATGATCTCTGCTTTGCCATTGCCAAACGCGATAATGAAATGATACTGCGGATAGCCACAAGCTTCATATCCGGCATTGAGTTCATATACATGGACGGTTTTTGACAGGCGGACATGGCCGACCTCCGTGAGTGACAGATTGCTCGATGCTGTATCATGCACTTCAGACACCAGGCCAGCGGAGGAAATAAATTTGACGCTCAGCGGATTTTCAGGATTCTCCTCAAAAGTATCCTTCTGATAATGCGAATAGCCATAAAGTATGAGGTCTTGCCTGCCATCATTGTCAAAGTCACTCTCCAGCGCGAGGCCCAGCGACGTCCCGCGCATATATCCCTGCCGGCCATGATAGCTGATGGCATAAAATTTATTGGAGAAATACCGCTCGAACTCATCTTTGGTCACCGTAACGGAATCGGCAAGCCGTAAGACGGTATCCAGATAAAGATGCTCTCCGCGCAAGGTATATACGGCTGCGACCGTATCGAACACCCAGGCCGTTATTGATTTCTTGTCGTTGCCTTCACGCTGCTGCCAGAGGGTCATGCTATCTACTGCTATGGAATCTGCAAAGCCGTAATGCACTGCATTGCTGCCTGCCCTATGATCGCAGCCGGCGCTCATAAACATGGCGACGGATAGGCAGAGCAAAAAAGTATGTTTCAATATTGCACTCATCTGGTAAAGATACTGAGTATTCCTTTATCGCACTACGAAGCTCTTTCTAAGCGGAGTAGTCACATCAGAACAATTACTAATAGACATAGAATAGTTGCCTTTTAGCGGTTCCATTTTATTAGTGGTGGTATTGTAATAGGTTAGTTCGTCATAAGGAATAGTGAGTGATACTTCCCGCTCCTCGCCGGGTTCCAGGTATACTTTGCTGAATGCACGGAGAAGTTTCTCCGGCATCTCGACGGTATTCTGCGGGGGATGTATATAGAGCTGTACGATCTCTCCTCCGGCACGTGTACCGGTATTTTTTACTTTGACCGATATCTTTACTGACTCCCATGACGTGACGACAGCCTTGGGCACTACAAGTCCCGATATTTCAAAAGTCGTATAGCTCAGACCATATCCGAAAGGATAGCGGGGCATCTTCTGCTCCTTGTCGAAAAGCGTATAGCCATGATAGTAACCATAGCTGACCGCAGAATCAAAAGACTGAAACGGTGGCAGGTCACTCTCCAGCTTTGGCACAGTGAAAGGCAGTTTGCCCGAAGGATTGACATCACCAAATAATATCCGCGCTAATGCGTTCCCTCCTTCCATACCATTGTAGAAAGTTTCGATGATGCCTTTCGCCTCCGGCTCCCACTCCTCTACTGTCACCGCGCTGCCGGCGACGAGGCTCACGATAATGTTCTTATTGGCAGCGCTTGCGGTGTGGATCGCAATGATATCTTTCTGATGGAGATGAAGGTACTTCCTATCGCCACCTATCGCCAACAGGCCGAGAGATGTGCCGAGTGATTTCTTGTTTGGGTTATTGCGGTCGCGGATCTTACCATTGCCGATGAACTCGCCTTCATCCAGATAGGTCATCCCGGCTACGATGATCACGGCATCTGCCTTGTCGCAGATGAGGCGGATGGACATCGTATCCTCTACGGGCGCTGTGAGTATCTCGACACTCGTTCCCGCGAAATAGTTTCTAATACCTTCGAGTGGCGTGATAATATACGAAGGCCTGACACCGCTGCTGCCGTGATCACCGGTCTCGTGAACATCACATACCGATCCTATCACTGCGATACGTTTCACTTTCTCTTTATTGAGGGGCAATATCTTATCTTGGTTCTTGAGTAGCACAGCGCTCTTCTCTGCGACCTCGCGGGCGAGTGCGGTATGTTTGTCGCAGCCCATGAGTTTTTTGGAAAAGCTCATCGTATCCTTTCGCGAAGCGTAAAGCAACTTCGTGCGGAGAATGGGAATAACGAGCGTGTCTATCTGCTGCTCTTTGATCTTGCCTTCTTTGAGGAGTTTCTTGACCTTCTTCATATTGTATACCTCGTGACCGGGCATCTCGATATTCATACCCGCCTCTATGCCCTTCTGTGCATCAAAGAGGCCGTACTTCCAGTCTGAGGTGATGTATCCTTTGAAGCCCCAATCATCGCGCAGGATATCGGTGAGCAGCATTTTATTATGACCGCAGTATACACCGTTGATCTTATTATATGCGCTCATCAGGGAAGCGACACCATGATAGACCACTTTGCGGAAATGCGGCAAATACACTTCATACAGCGTCCGCTTGTCCATATTCATACTGCCGCCAAAGCGGTTATTCTCCATGCTGTTTGCGGCAAAATGTTTGGCGCAGGCCTGTACATTGCGGCTCTGGATGCCGTCTATGAGTGCGGACGCCATCTCGCCTACGTGATGCGGATCCTCGCCATAGGTTTCCTCCGAGCGCCCCCAGCGCGGATGGCGAAGTAGGTTCATGCAGACAGCACCGGAGTAGTTGCCACCGATGGCGCGCACCTCTTCTCCCATCGCCTCACCCACACGCCGCTCCAGCTCCGTATCCCAACTCGCTCCCCGCGCCATCGTAGTGGGAAAAGCAGTAGCTCCCTTATAATGAAACACACCACGTGGCCCATCGACAAAGACCGTAGCCGGAATGCCGAGCTTCTTATTGCCACCTGCCTCGGATGGTTTTATCTTTTTGGTAAAGATGGCGGACAGTCCGAAACGTATCAGGCCGTGCCCGTGTATCTCGTACACCTTTTGCTTTAGGGTCATTTGCGCGATGAGCGCATGCGCTACGGAGTCGGCCTGCTCATCGCTCAGAGATTGTGCTGATGAAGATGATGCGATGCAAAAAAATAGTATGCAGAAAATGGGAAACCTCATTGGACTAAGATAGTATCTTATAGGAATAGTGAGAAGGGATAATGAGCATTTGCAGGGTTCAGGCATGGTGACAGGGTTGCCTTTTTTAGATGGACAAGTGGATAGCTGGCAAATGCAGGCGAATGTTGGTCCCTCTCACCGACTGATTCACTTGTGGAAAGAGTGATAGAGGCATATGCTAAAGAGTAATCGATCTATGGCTTGAACCTGCCGGTGGAATCGTGTTTGACCATATAAAATAAGGTGGGGAAAGGCAGTTGGGCGTTTCATTATAAATGCTACATTTAACCCTGAAAACCAACTCTATGTCTACTGTCATAAAGCGCAAAACGACACCTCCGATCCCCAAAGAAAAGCACTGGCTCATAGGCCATGTGGGTATGATGAAAGTAGATGCTATAGGCATGGTGAAAAACTTCATCGAACGATACGGAAATATATTCAGCCTCTCAGTCCCTTTCTATAAAGTAGTGATCGTATCCAAACCTGAGTACGCACGATATGTACTACTCGATAATAACAAGAACTATACGAAGAGTATCGCCTACGAGCTACTCAAGCCACTGCTCGGGCTCGGCCTGCTGACGAGCGAAGGGGACTTCTGGAAGCAGCAGCGCAAGCTGGTGCAGCCTGCCTTTCACAAGCGGAAGCTCGATGAGCTGACAGAGATGATGATAGAGCGCTCAGAACACTGGGTAGACAGGATCGATGCGCATGCGAAGAAAGGTGAAGCTTTTGACGTATTGCCGGAGATGACGGCGCTGACACTGGATATTATTTCGAAGGCTATTTTCAGCAAGGGTGTAGAGGACAAGGCACAGATAGTAGGCGAACAGATCACCCTGCTCAATGAGTACACGATAGAGAAGATACACCAGCCGGTCAGGATGCCGGACTCGATACCGACACCGTTTAACCGTAAAGCGCGCGTGTCCATGGCCCTCCTCGATAAGATCATCTATGAGATCATAGACGAGCGCCGCGCAGAAGGTGTATCGAAGGACGATCTGCTGTCCATGCTCATCGATGCGCGGGACGAAGAGACCGGCGAGTCTATGGACAATAAACAACTGCGCGATGAGGTGATGACCATATTCCTCGCGGGCAATGAGACCTCATCGAATGCGCTGTCATGGACGCTCTACCTGCTCTCGCAGCATCCCGAGCATGAGGCCAGGATGGTGGCCGAGATCAATGAAAAACTCGATAGCGGCATGCCGCTGACATTTAATACGGTGAATGAGTTTCAATATGTGCGCCAGGTCATAGAGGAGAGCATGCGCATGTATCCACCGGTGTGGATGGTTGGCCGGCGTACTATCGCTGAAGACGAAATAGGGGAGTACCGCATCGATCCTAAAACCAACGTACTCGTACCTATCATTTTCTTTCATCACAGTGAGCAGTTCTGGGAGCAGCCTGAGCGGTTCATGCCTGAGCGCTTCGCGCAGGAGAAGAGGAACGCGATAGACCGCTTTGTCTATATGCCATTTGGCGGAGGGCCGAGGTTCTGCATCGGCAATAACTTCGCCATGCTTGAGATGCAGATCATCATCATCACACTCTACCGCAAGTTTACCTTCAAACTCAAAGAAGGCTTCAAAGTAGAAGCCGAGCCGCTGGTGACCCTGCGTCCTAAATATGGGGTGCAGATGGTGGCGGAGAGGAGAGCTTAATTCGGCAATTTGAATATTTGATGATTTGAAAATGGAATACAGAGTTCCGTTACCTTGGTTCGTGTCTCCATTCTATGAAAAGACTGACCAGGGCTTATTGCTTTAATCGATGCTGACATACGCACCCCTATTAAAAGTCAGATGCTCTCCACTATGCACATATCCTAATTGATTAGTCAAAAGGACTGTTTTCTCAATATTAAAGGCCGGTGTATTGGTGTGATGATGACCGTATATCCAGTAGTCCGGTTGGGTGTCCGCTATGAGGTCATATAGCTCGACTACAAATGCATCGTTGTAAACACTGTTTTTATATTGAGCGGGATAGTTGAGTTTAGTAGGAACGTGATGAGTGGCTACTATTGTTTGTCCGCTTACCTTTTCATTGAGTGTATTTTTCAGGAAGGTCATACATGTATGATGCAGGTAGTTAAAGTGATTGGCCTGCAATTGGCGATGTTTATATTTGATAGCGCGAAAATCGCTTATACCCTTAGTGATGAAGTACTCATTATCGGGGTGGATATAGGCCCATAAGGTGGAAAAGACTAATCGAAGATCGCCTTCCTTCACGGCTATATTATTTACCAGGAAAACATTGCTGCGAATCTCCTCATAGACCTCACCACTCCTTTCTGAGGCATCCGAACCATAATATTCATGATTGCCGGGTAGCCAATAGACAGTTTTATAATGATCAGATATATAATCGAAAAAGTGAGCAAATTTACTCATAAAACGGAATGGTACAATGTCACCGCTCAATATCAAAACGTCACCGGCAACCTCAAGTGGGGATCGCTGAAGCAGCAGATCATTTTCCGGGAATTCCAAATGGAGGTCCGAACAGTACTGGATTTTCACAATAGTGCAATATAACAATTCCGCTTTTGCATATTGAGAGGCTAATTAGAATAGTTATATAATACACCAAACCCTCGCCAATAATGACGAGGGTCGATGCTTGCTATTTTATTATGTCTTTGCCGAAATCCGAATTCCACAATCCGAAATCAAATTAGTTCCTCTTCTCGATCTTTCTCGTGATCGTCGAACCTTGATTCCCGATAGAGAGGAAGTAAATGCCGTCTGGCATTTGAGAGAGCGATACTGTCTGTGCGATGGAGTTGTTTTCGATCTTCACCTCATCAGATAGGAGCGTTTGTCCGAGCGTATTCCTGACAGTGATGTTGTAGTTGCCATTGTCCAGTCCGTCGCCGTTGATGGTGACTTTGCCATTGGTAGGATTTGGGTATACCTGCAGGTCGGGTATGGCTATGGCGTCCTCTAAGCCGGTAGCAGTCGCACATTGTACAGACGTGATCTCAAATGTTGTATTGTTTGTGATACCATTGTATACTGTTTGCAGCGTGTAGGTGCCCTGTACCGTCGGCATAGTACGCGCCCATCCGTAGATGGATGCATAGTGGTCACTGGTGCTGTTTTGTGTCCAGCTCGTTACTTCATTGCCCGTAGGTCCGATGATGTGTACGTCTACATGCATGCCTGCTGTTTCATTCCTGAGGAATGTATATATCCTGGCTGATGATCCCGGGGCCATGCATGTTATTGCATTTGGCGTTTCGGTATTCGGGCACTGAGCGAGGATAGGGTCAGTAGTACCTATTTGTGTCTTGAGTATAGACGGTTCGGTATACGGTTTTTGCGCAGCCCACCATGAGGTTGAGTTGAGGCTATTGCAGCCGCCTGCATATGGGTCTTTGTATGAACTGCTGTTATTGGCAGTGCGTACTTCGAAGTGCAGGTGAGGGCCGTTAGCATCTCCCGAGCTGCCGACCACACCGAGGTATTCACCTACGGTGACATGCGCTCCTATCGCTTTCGTAGTGATAGAGTTCTTTTTCATGTGAAAGTAGTTGGCATAAGTACCATCAGTATGCTGGACCACTACATAGTTGGCCTGGGCGCTGCTGTGTACGCAGTTCTTGTCAAACTCGCCGTCGTTCTTATCTATGATGATACCATCGGCAGCGGAGATCACCTCTACTTCGTTATTGTCCATTTTGTAGAAAGGATATGGGAAAGTGCAGATATCTGTACCCCTGTGCCCGTCATATGTATTGGTACCGCAGTTCCAGTCTTTGATAGAGCCTGAGGCTATATCCTGGTCTACATATGCTGATATGATATAGTAGCCGGCATCATTGAGGCCGTTGGCCATTCTCAGCGGCCATGCGAGTGGCACTGCTGTGCTCCTCTGAGCTCCGGCATTCTGCAGTCCGAGTGCTGCGATGTTTCTGGCGCACCTACTTTCGATAGTGGCATATTGATCATCACTGATACATGGATGAGCGGGATCATGATGAGGGAGCTGGTATTCTCCATTCTCTATAGTGGTCGATTGGGCCTGTGTCGTGAGGGAAAATGCTCCCAGGAATATCAGGCAAAGGCTGGTAAAGGCTAACCTCATTGTATCTGTTTGATTTGTTAAAAATGGGGAAGGTGGTCTGGACCTTCCGAATTCTTATACGAGGTCATATAGCTTTTGTTCGCAATTTGGTCTGAATATGATACAGTATATTTGATGTATGTCATTGAGATTGTATCACATCAGTGAGGAACCGGGCATTGCTCTATTCGAACCCAGGCCTTCCCCGTCTGCCTTTGACCAGATCCGGGGTGATGTGGTTTTTGCTGTATCCGGGAGCCTCCTTCACAACTACCTGCTGCCCAGAAATTGCCCACGGGTGACCTTTTATGCAGGTGCGCAGACTACAGAGGGGGACAAAGCTGCCTTTCTAAGCAGCGGGAGCAAATATGTGGTAGCTGTGGAGCTGTCGTGGAGGGAGGCCATCCGGGATACGCCCCTTTACTGTTATGAATTTTCTACTGAGGGGTTCGAGCTCCTGGATGAGAATGCCGGATACTATATATCATATGGATCGGTCAGGCCCGTAGCAGTCAGGGCCATCCTGCATCCTCTGTCTGCGTTGGCGGAGAGGGGAGTGGAGGCGATGTTTGTATCATCCCTATGGCCGCTGGCAGAGGCGGTACAAAATTCAACCCTGAGTTTCTCCCTCATCAGGATGAGTCATGCAGAGAGGAAAAGCTGAGCCCAACGGGTTTATCTGATCAGGGCCAGGGATCCCTTGGCATGTTTTGTGACCGCAGTGCCAGCCTGCAGGTAGTCTATCAGGTACACATATACTCCGGGTGGCATCAGGACGCCTTTGTAGATACCATCCCACCGGAAAGTAGGATCGGAAGACACAAAGATCAGCTCACCCCATCTGTCAAATATCTTGACCTCAAATTCAGGAATGTATTCACGGGACACACTTGGCCCGAATATCTGGAAGAAGTCATTGTTATTGTCCCCGTTTGGAGTGAAAGCATTTGGTATATATATGGGCCCAAGAGGGAAGGTGGTGATATGCATACTATCCAGCGCTGTACATCCGTATTGGTCTGTGACCAGTATGGTATATGTATAGGTACTGTCCACGGCATGCACGAGCGGGCCGGGGCAGTCATAGCAGGAGAGGTCGCGCGGAGGTGTCCATGTGTAGATATTTCCATTGTCTACATTGGTGCTGGCCTGCAGGGGTACATAGACGCCGCTAGGCACTGTAGTGTCCTGCGGTGATATTGCGACCTGAAGCGTATATGAGTATGAAAGGTCGAAGTGGAGCACTGTATCGCATCCCGTCCCATCAGATACGGTCACCGTATAGACTCCCGGAGCCAGTCCATTCAGATGAGCGGTCGTGTCATTATTACTCCATATATAGTGATAGCTGTTTCCGCCGGAAAATAGGTCGATCGTGCCTACATCCCTACCAGGGCAAGGTGGATCAGATTGGCCGGGTGTAATGATCATAGGTAACTTAGCCTGAGCAATGAATGTGTCCACTGCCGGGCAAAGGTTCGGCGCCGTCGCTGTCACATAATATATAGCGCCTGTCACGGGTACAATGCTGATCGAAGATGTGGTCGCTATAGTGCTCCATGTGTAGCCCGTGCCTCCGCTGGCGATGAGCGTTATAGGATCACCCGCACATCGCTGTGGTGCCTGCTGCGTGATGACAGGTTGCGTCGAGGGTTGTATATGGATGTGCGCTGTATCTGCAGCCGGGCAGCCACCGGTAGCGCCGGTCATATGCACGATAAACATAGAATCTGTAGTGGCCGTAACTGTGTTCGTAGCAGCAGCCGGGCCATTTACCCATTGATACTGTCCCGTACCTCCTGATGCGGTCAGCCTTACCTGTTTGCCAGGACAGATCGTGGTATCTGAAGTATTGATAGAAAGGAAAGTGCCGTAAGTGAGCGTAAAGTTTAGCACCGAATCGCAACCACCTGCGTCTGTCACAGTCACTGTATATGGCCCCGGAGATAGTGAGTCTGTCTGCGACAGGGTATCGCTATTGCTCCAAAGATAATGATACGGAATGCTACCGCCAGATACTGATATGCTGATAATCCCCATATCCCTGCCGGGGCATGGCGGACCAGACACAGTCGATGTCACCACCATCGGTGATTTAGATTGCACAGTGAATGAAGCTACAGCAGGACAGAGGTTCGGTGCGGTAGCAGTCACATAATATATGGTACCTGTCACCGGGACGATGCTGATCGAGGAGGTAGTCGCTGTCGTGCTCCATGTATAGCCTGCGCCTCCGGTAGCGATGAGCGTTATGGGATCACCTGCACATCGCTGCGGCGCTTGCTGCGTGATGACAGGCTGCGTCGAGGGCTGTATATGGATGTGCGCTGTATCTGCGGATGGACAGCCACCGGTAGCACCGGTCATATGCACGATGAACATAGTATCTCTAGTAGCCGTGACTGTGTTAGTAGCTGCAGCCGGACCATTTACCCATTGATATTGTCCTGTACCACCTGATGCGGTCAGCCTTACCTGTTTGCCGGGGCAGATCGTCGTATCCGGAGTATTGATAGAAAGGAAAGTGCCGTAAGTGAGCGCAAAGTTTAGCACCGTATCGCAACCTCCGGCGTCTGTCACAGTCACTGCATACGGGCCTGAAGATAGCGAGTCTGTCTGCGACAGTGTATCACCATTGCTCCAAAGGTAATGATATGGAGTCGTAGCGCCAGATACTGATATGCTGATAGTGCCCATATCCCTGCCGGGGCAGGGCGGATTAAATGCAGTTGATGTGACCACCATGCGTGATTTGCCTTGTACCGTGAATGAAGCTACAGCAGGACAGAGGTTCGGTGCGGTAGCCGTCACATAATATATAGTACCTGTCACAGGGACAATGCTGATCGAAGATGTGGTCGCTGTCGTGCTCCATGTGTAACCCGAACCTCCGGTGGCGATGAGTGTTATAGGGTCACCTGAACATCGCTGTGGCGCTTGCTGCGTGATGACAGGCTGGGTCGAGGGCTGTATGTGGATGTGCGCTGTATCTGCAGACGGGCAGCCACCGGTAGCGCCAGTCATATGCA
>JAOQAO010000068.1 GCA_025963485.1 Bacteroidota bacterium
AAGTCCATCAGGTAAACACTTGTGCTATCATAGAAAACCTGGTCCATAAGTTTCTTTAATAATATCATTAGGTTAAGGATAAAATTGCTGAGACTGACTTTGGCAGCTTATATTAGTTTTACGATCACCAATTATATTTTGCGTATGGATTCAAGAAGAGATTTTTTGAAAAAGGCAGTGATGCTTTCAGCAGGAGTAGGTATTTCTCAATTTGTACCTGCGTCCATTCAAAAAGCATTTGCCATTGACCCGGAGACTGGCAGCACATATCTGGATGCAGAGCATATAGTGCTGCTAATGCAGGAGAACCGCTCATTTGACCACGCTTATGGCACATTGCAGGGTGTACGTGGCTTCAATGATCCCCGTGCCATTCATTTACCCAATAAAAACCCTGTGTGGCTGCAAACAAATGAAAACGGAGAAACATACGCACCTTTCCGCCTTGACATCAAAAACTCGAAAATAACATGGATGGGATCCCTGCCGCACTCATGGGATAATCAGGTCGATGCAAGAAACAATGGAAAATATGACAAGTGGCTGCAAGCAAAAAAACCGGGAGACCAGGCGTATAAGCACATGCCGCTTACCATGGGCTACTATACCAGGGAGGACATCCCTTTTTACTACGCGCTGGCAGATGCATTTACCGTGTGTGATCATAACTTTTGTTCTTCACTGACAGGCACGACCCCAAACAGGCTTCATTTCTGGACGGGGACTATACGTGCGGAGCAGAACGAAAACTCCAAAGCTAATGTGTGGAACGAAGATGCGGATTATGATACAATGGTGAGCTGGAAAACTTTTCCCGAGCGGCTGGAGGAAAATAATATTTCATGGAAGATCTACCAGAACGATATCAGCATCGATAGTCTGATGACGGGTGAAGAAGATTACTGGTTGAATAATTTTACAGATAACCCCATTGAATTTTTCACGCAGTACAATGTAAAACTGTCGGAGCGGTATATAAATTATTTGGAAAAGAAAGCTGTGTCGCTACCCGGAGAGATCGAAGCGCTTGAAAAAAGACTGGCATCGATGCCTCCATCTGACAAAGACTATAAAAATACAGATGGCCAAATAAAACAGCGCAAAGCATTGCTGGAAAAAGTCAGCAAAGAGAAACCTATTTACACAAGGGAGAAATACAACCAGCTTTCACAGTTTGAAAAGAACCTGCATGAGAGAGCTTTCACATCGAATATAAAAGATCCGCATTATCATGATCTGACTCCATTGAAATACAAGGATGGTGATATTGACCGCGAAATAAACATCCCGAAAGGCGATGTGCTGTATCAATTCCGCGAAGATGTGGAGAAAGGGAAATTGCCAACGGTCTCATGGCTCGTGGCGCCAGAGGCATTTTCAGACCATCCGGGGTCTGCATGGTTTGGAGCCTGGTATGTATCTGAGGTCATGGATATCCTGACAAAGAACCCCGAGGTATGGAAGAAAACGATCTTCGTCCTGACCTACGATGAGAATGATGGCTACTTCGATCATCTCCCTCCCTTTGTAGCGCCGAATCCTCATGATGCATCTACCGGCAAAACATCTGCTGCCATTGATACGAAAGTGGATTTTGTAACAATGGAACAGGAGAAAACAAAAGCCGGTGCTGATAAAAAAAGCCTGCGTGAAAGTTCGATCGGGTTGGGCTATCGCGTGCCGATGGTAATCGCGTCTCCCTGGAGCCGCGGTGGATATGTCAACTCACAGGTATTTGATCATACCTCCTCTTTGCAATTCCTCGAAAAATTTCTCTCGCATAAAACGGGAAAGAAACTGGTGGAACCAAATATCAGTGCATGGAGAAGAAATATATGCGGAGATCTTAGCTCTGCATTCCGTCCATATAAAGGAGAGAAACTAAATGTACCTGCTGCATTAAATAAAGCCTTGTTTATAGAAAGCATCCACAAGGCAAAATTCAAAAGCCCGCCCGCTGATTTTAAAAAGCTGTCTGCAGAGGAAATCAAAGCGGTCAAGACACATGGCCGGCACTCAGCTGATATACCAGCGCAGGAAAAGGGTATCCGGCCCGCAAATGCATTGCCTTATGAAATGTATGCGGATGGGAAACTCAATGTCAATAAAGATTCATTTGAAATACATTTTGATTCAGGGAAAAATGCTTTTGGCAAAAAAACGGCAGGCGTGCCGTTTCTCGTGTACGCTATACATAATGATGATGTAAAGGTCCGTTCGTATGCCGTGCTACCGGGAGACAATATCACTGACTCATGGCACATAGCTGATTTTGAAAATGGCAACTACCACCTGGAAGTACATGGCCCTAACGGATTTTTCAGGTCTTTCCAGGGCAATAAAAATGATGCCGCTATAGATATAGCATGCGCCTATAAGGCCACAAAACTCACTAAAGGTTTGACTGGTGACATCGAGATAGTATTGCAAAATAACGATACTGCAACCTGCACTATTGAACTAACAGATCACTATACAAATACTACACAAACAAAACAGCTCGCAGTCCACACTCCTTCATTAGTCATTTTCGATCTAGCTAAAACATATGGCTGGTATGATATATCCGTGAAAGTAAAAGGCAATAGCACTTTTGAAAAACGATATGCCGGTAAAGTAGAAACAGGGAACGAGAGCTTCACGGATCCGATGATGGGTGGGATGGTGGGTTGAATTGACCCATCCGGGCTAGCAGCTACTTATCCATTGGCGGGCCTCATCTATTGTATCACAAAAGCGGATGGTAAGTTTCTCCTGATCTATTTTATCAGAAACGGTCTGTACGGTGACGCGTCCGAAGTGATTGCCCGGTTTGACAAAAGCTATGGCTTTGAACCCGGCAGTAATTGCGCGAGGGAGAAACTCCGTCTCGAGCCAGTCCTGATCATCGCGGCCTATGATGAGCATCTCCTGTATATCGGCCAGCACTTTATTCACGTGATTATTAGTAAGGAGCTTCAGCATCATCTCTGACCCCTGACGGAACTCCTGGCTGGTGGCATAGCCTCGCCAGGTCATCGTGACAAAGCCATCGGCTGCGTTGTAGTAAACATCGAATGGTTTTTGGGTGTTTTGCGTCGCCATATTTTTACTGTTTATGGTTATATGCCTTGATCTTTGACGAAGATAATTGATTCAGTCTGCACATACAATATACGGGCAAGGATCGCCTGTGCACAGACGCGGAGTAAGGCTACTGAGCAAGTTTTGACAACTATCCACTATCCTCTCTCCACTATTTCTCTTATTATTGCGAGGTGCGTATCAGTTTGTTATTTTTTGCGATAATCACGAGTACCTGTGTGGCGATGGCACAAACTACAGAGATGCCCCTGCTACATGCCACACGAGGCATCCACGCAGGGCTCTACGACCCTGACGGAAGATATGTGCTCTTGCGCGGCGCTAACTACAATGCGCTGGGTGAATACTGGCAAGGTGTGCCAAATGTACCTGCTACCAAAGAATTTGAGGATAGCGATTTTGTACTGATGGAAGAGTATGGCTTCAATTGCATACGGCTGCTATTCACCTGGAGCAGATTGGAGCCAGAGCGAGGCCAATATGACACTGCTTATATCGCACGTATCTGCCATGCAGTAGAAGTGGCCGCACAGCACCATATATATGTGTTACTCGATATGCACCAGGATGCCTGGGGTATATATATAGCCTCGCCAGACAGCGAGAAGTGCCAGCGAGAGCCAGCCAAAGGATGGGATGGGGCGCCGCAGTGGGCTACCTATACTGATGGCCGATCTACCTGCGCACCGCGCAGCAGGGAGTCGTCGCCGGCGGTGATGCGCGCTTTTGGCAATTTCTGGGATGATCGTGACAGTATACAGGAGGACTGTATCAAAGGCTGGGCCATGCTGGTGGCAGCCACAGCCCGCTATAGCAATGTACTCGGCTATGACCTGATCAATGAACCTAACCTCGGTGAGCATAGTGTAATACGCGAGGACAGGTTGATAGGCCGCTATTATAATAAGCTCATACGCGCTATACGCATCTCAGAGCGACAGGCTGGCGCTCCGCAGCATGTGATCCTCTT